>DUVZ01000044.1 GCA_012840785.1 Bacteroidales bacterium | reverse complement strand
TCATACTCATCAGCATTGGTTTGCATCTCTAGCTCATCCTCCTCTAGAAACTCCTCCTCAGCATCATCCCATTCGTCGATGTCTTCATCAGCATCAAGCCTCAAGATATTGTAAGAGCTCCTGCCGCCCATACCCATGTTGGACGAAGTTGCAGTAGGGTCATTCTCTTCTTCTTCACCCTCGTCACCCTCGTCTTCCTTCTCCATCTTGTCTTGCTGTTTTTTATCAGCAGCAGTTTTGTTACGTGTAGTACGGCTAAGCACAGTTGCCATATAAAAATTCAACAACTGGTTTATCTCCCTCACATAACGCACATACAGTACCCTGTCGCCATCGTTCAATTTGATAGCCATAGTTATAGCATCAAACAGCACCATTAGCTTTTCGTAAGCACTTTGCTTCAGCTCTTGCGCCTTTCTTCTATTAGCAGCCATATCCTTTGCACGTGCTTTGGTATGAGTTTTAATATTTTGAGTAGACGCCATAACTGCCTGAAAGGGCTCTAGCATATCTAAAGTGGTAATGGCATCCGAAAGGCGCTTGTGGCTCTCCACATCATCCATCAGTTGCTCTGTAAGCGATGTTTGTTGCACCAGTCGCGCTTTCGACAGTGGCTCTCTATAAGCATCAAGCCAGTCGTTTAACACCTCTGCAGCCTTTCTTGTATCCTCAAAAGGAGACTTTAGCAAACCCCTTATAGTAGCTGTAAGCGAGGTTAAATAATCATTACGTTGGTATATCAACTCGGTAATCACTTTTGTGAGATGATGCTTGCGCCTCATGTTTCTCAGTTCAACCAACTTTGCACTCTCCTCTAACGCCTCGTCAAGTGCCTTTTGTACATACTCTACAGTCACCTCCTGGGGATCAAGTAGACTAATAATTCCGTTGAAAGCAACAGAAAATTCCTGATTTTTCAATCTCATCAGGTGAGATCTTCTAAAAAAGCTCATTTTGGTATCAATTTTAACATTTAACAACTTAAGCCATCCCTCACCACACTTCAGCCGGCTTGTAGGTGGTTTAAAGAGTAGCCTCTTACTTTATGGGCAAATGAGTAAAATATTGCCCTTTTTTGTGTTTTGGCGCATAAAGTTTAAGAGATGCGCCCCCTCTTTCTAGTTAAAGTTACTGTTCATTATACTCTGTTTTTCATAGTGTGTCTGTTTCATAGTATTAGATTTTTTAGCTTGCAAAACACATCTATTTGATAGTCAGTACATTAAAAACTTCGTTTTTTTAAAGTCAGCTCACATTTAAAATTCAACAACTTGGCTTATTCTAAAAGTAAGCCTACAATTACAATTCTACACCCTTGCTACAACTCATTGTGAACTGCTTTTTAGTTGTAGCACTCTTTTTTAGTGTAAAACAAAGCCCTATAGTGCTCATTTAGGCAGGTTTAAGTTGCATAGCACCCTTTTTTTATTATTTATATACTTCCTGCTTATGGTAAATGTAACCTTGCATTTTGTCGTCAACAGCACTCAAATATCGATTTTAGCTGTTTTTTTGCCATATTTGTTGCTTCAGATTCTAAAAAGCAGCTTACATTTAAAATTAGAGCATCTCTTGGAAACATAAAAGCAGTTGACATTTAAAATCCGAAGCTCTCATGAATTTTAAAAACAACTAATCTGTATCTAAGAACTTGCAACTTTATCTTCATGGCTAATAGAGTTGCATTATTCTTCTATTTCAAATATCTATTATTTCAAAGAACGCTTAACACCCCTTTCATCGTAGATTCAATTTTCAACATCTCATTCATAAATCTACAGTGCTAGAAGCTGTTTGCAATAAAAAAGGGGTTCGCTTGTTTTTCCACTTTTCAATTACAATACAAAGATACGGATTAAAAAAGACGATTTCGGAAAACATGCATTTCTCGTCATAATTTTATATGCATACCCACTTCGTGTCCGTTTTTTTGCAAATCCGAATGCCATAAATACTTGTATTGCACACCCATATTTTTGTAATACACACCGCCACCCACGCCAGCAATGTTGAAGCTATTGTACGAAATGGTTGAAAACAGCGCCCACTTCTGCTTCTTAAAAACAGTTTTCTCAATAGGCGTAAAAGTGTACGGAATGGTGGTTAGCTGGTTGTACTGAATGGTGGGAGTTATCTCCAATTTTCCGTGTAGGTTGTCAAACAAAGTAACGCTGTAACTCTTTTCAGCAATATAATCACTGATTATTTTTGCTGTGTCTACTACTTCCGTTTTGGTATTTCCGATAAAAACATATTTGTAGGGCAGTAGGGGAGCAGTGGGGGTAATTTCCTTTGTTGGAAGGGATACTTTCACACTGCTCGATA
>DUVZ01000043.1 GCA_012840785.1 Bacteroidales bacterium | reverse complement strand
TGTTGCTATGTATTGTGGTTTCAATCTTACCAATCATCATCATGCACTAGCAGATGCGGAGGCTTGTGCGGCGATTGCTTTGAAAACGCTATAAATTAAAAGTGAGAAATTAAAAATTAAAACTTGTCTAAACAGCCCACCTGATTCAACCAAAATATTATATCATAAAGCCTTCCTAACAACTACGTTAGGAAGGCTTTTGTTTTAGATGTAAGTCAGACTATGAGTCATTTATTATTTAGTACTCACTTATTCTATTACTCAATTATATCTTTTTTCAACTCCATAATATCTGTCAGTTTTTTCATCTCATCTACAACTCCTTTTCTAATTAATATGAAAAGAACTATCCCCATTATTAGATACGATGTGCCGATAAACCATATCATCCAGGTACTCATATACAACATAAACTCTGGGAAAATGATATAAAAGCCAATGCTATATAATCCAATAATGATAGGAGAATAGATTTGATGAATTGTTTTTCTAAATTGATGAAAGCTGAAGGTGTTATCGACTGTTAGAAGGGTTTTGTCAAGTTTGTTTATTCGTTTTGCTTTATTTATACTAATAATTTCTATTATAATTCTAAAGACTAAACCTGTAATCATCAGTCCTGCACCAATTCTGCTAAGCATTTGTTCTACTGGTGCTAAATAATAAAAAAACAGAGAAACAGCTATAAGTGTTATCATTAATATAATAATAGTACCGTAATAGAATGAGAAGTTCTCTTTCTCCTTCTGTTCAATCTTTTTGTATAGAGCATCGAAGTTGTTTGCAGGTGTTTTTATATTCTTTCTGCTGCTTTTCCAACTTTCTTGCAGCGCTTTTAAATCGTTATTCATCGTTGTTGTTGTTTAGAATTGTTTTAAGACGTTTCTTTATTCTATGAATCTTCACTCTCACATTTGTGGGTTTTATGCCTATAATTTCTGAGATAGTATCATAATCTTGATTCTCTAAAACCATCATAATTATTAATCTGTCTATTTTTTTTAATTGCCCAATGGCTTCATATAGTTTCTGGATATCATCGTTTGCTGTTTCGTCAGTATCTGCAATAGTTGGTCTAATATCTTCGTTTAATATTGGAGAAGCCTTTTCTTTCTTGATGTATTGCAAACAAGTGTTTACTGTTATTCTATAAATCCAAGTTTTATAGGATGATGCCCCTCGAAATTTATCAAGATTCTTCCATACACTAATAAATACTTCTTGCGATAAGTCGTTGGCTGTGTCTCTATCGCCCTTGGTATAACCTAAACACATCTGCAAAACCATTGGATGGTGCTGAGAATAGATTGTCTCGAAAGTTTTTTTATTAGTTACTCTCATTTGCTAAAAAGTTGTTTAGGGTGTTATAAAACCACTGCGGTTGATCAAACATTATAAAATGTTTGCTGTTTGAAGCCATTTTAATAACCTTGTTGGGTAGATTTTTATATTGTTTTTCAAAATTGTTTTCAGCAATTTCTTTACTAGGGAAAGATGCTCCTACTATTAATGTTTCGCATTTAATTTTAGAAAGAGTGTCTCTTAAATCAAGCTTCAGCAAGTCAGTATAGCCATAAGCTCATGTTTTTCGGTCTGCCTCTTCTATCCATTTTGACAAACTATATGTTTTTTCACTGTTAAAAGTCATATTTGCTGCCATCATAACTGCCATTTCTTTAAATTGATCATCATTCATTTCAAGAATCTGCATGTTGTACGGACTTTCATATTGTAAGCTTTCTGCTGGTACATTTGGCATCATCAACTCTCGCATACATGGCAAGGCATCAACTATAACAATTTTTGAAACACTATTTGGCAACTCTGCTGCTATATCAACTGCTAGGTTGCCCCCCATACTGTGTCCTACAATTAATACTTCACTTAAATTATTCTCTCTTACATAATCAATAATTGCTTTTTTGATGCTGTCATACCAAGGCATTTCTATGGGTGCGTGTCCATTAAATCCAGCATAAGAGACAAGGTAACTCTTTCTGCTTAAATCGAGATTTTTAATTGTCTCTTTCCATATAGAGCCTGGAACTGTAAAACCTGGAAGGTACAAAATGGGTTTCCCCTCGCCAATAGTTTCTATGTGAATGGGGCTAGGGTTTTTTGTTTCGAACTCGTTTTGATAGTTGCTAGTTCCAAAGCTACTTGCTGTGCTTATACTCATAGTGATAATTAGCACGATAATAATTCTAATTGATTTCTTCATAACACTATTCATTTTTTATTGTTTTTACCCCTTTGATTAAAAAACATAGTATTTGTTACACCCTCAGATTTTTATTTTTCAGCAGTTTGCTTTTTCACTGTTTCACAGCTTATTTACATAAAAGTAAATATACTAAAAGTGGCTTATATTATATTGTATAATCTAGAATAAATACTCAAAAAAAAATGCCTCCCGAGCAGCAAATTGCTATCAGAAGGCATTAAGTTTTTATACTTTAAAGGTTGGCTTTACTCTAAGTAGGTATATCCATACAATCCAGAGCGATAGTTTGCCAAGAATTCTTTACCTTCGGCAGCCGATATAACGCCTTGTTTTACCGAACTCATAACCCAAGTTTCGACTGTTCTCACTAGCTTTTTAGAGTTG
>DUVZ01000042.1 GCA_012840785.1 Bacteroidales bacterium | reverse complement strand
CAATTACGAATTACGAATGAATAATTACGAAATAAAGAATATGTGATATGAAGAGTGGAAATGTTGTGCAAGATAAGACGTATGCTTTTGCAGTAAGGATTGTTTATACCAATTCGTAATTCGTAATTCGTAATTTGTCATTCGTCATTAAATTAAGAATTTGTGAAAATAAAATTTGAAAATAACCTAACCTACCAACAAGAAGCCATAGAGGCGGTAGTAGATATATTTAAAGGGCAAGAGAAATTGGAGTCAAACTTCAGTGTTTTGTCACCCACTGTAGATAAAGATGGTGCTTATAAAATAGACCAAACCGAAAGTGGATATGCTAATAAACTCTCTATTCACCCCAAACAGATGGTGGAGAATGTGCAAGAGATACAAATGCGCAATGGTCTGAAAATATCAAACCCCAGTGAGATAGATAACAAAGACTTGCACTTTACCATAGAGATGGAAACAGGAACGGGCAAAACCTATGTGTTTACTCGCTCTATATTGGAGATGCATCAAAAATATGGCTTCAAGAAATTCATAATTGTAGTGCCATCTGTATCTATCAGAGAGGGAATCAACAAATCGTTGGAGCTGACCGATGAACATTTCCGTAAAGAATTTCAAAACATACCCTACAAATACTTTATATACGATAGCTCCAATTTGAGTCAAGTACGCGACTTTGCCACTTCCGACCAAATACGCATAATGATTATCAATATTCAGGCTTTTGCGCAAGATATGGATACTACCAGAAAGAGCAACAAGCGTATTCTGTTGGACTATCATGATAGATTGGGTGCAATACCTATCAACCTGATAAAGAAGACAAACCCTGTAGTTATTATCGATGAGCCACAAAGTACGGTGAGTTCGCCACTACAGAAAAAGTCGGTAAAGAACCTCAATCCATTGGTTACTTATCGCTTTTCGGCAACACACAAAGAGAAGATAAACTTGCTCTACAAGTTTGATGCAATAGATGCATACAACGATGGGATGGTGAAAAAGATAGAAGTAGCGTCTGTTACAACCATTGATGAGGCAAGCGATGGTGCTTATATTCAACTTGTTTCGGTAACCAATAGAGGTGGGTTTAAGGCAAAGATGGTGCTGGATGTGAAAGGACGAAACGGAAAAGTGAAACGCACCAACAAAGATGTGAAACAAGGTGACGACCTGTATGAAATAACCAAACTGGATCAGTATTTTGGTTACTTTATAAGAGAAATGAGTACTGCACCAGAGTATGTTGGCTTTACAAATGGTGAGATTGTGCAAATAGGCGAAACAGTGGGAGGTATCAACGATAACGAGTTGAAGCGAAAACTAATTGCCAAAACCATTGAGGAGCATCTAAACAAAGAGGTGCAATTGAATCCAAAAGGAATTAAAGTATTGTCGCTCTTTTTTATAGACACTGTGGCAAAATACAGGCTATATGATGATGAGGGAAATAACGAGAATGGCGATTATGCACAGATGTTTGAAGAGGAGTATGAACGACTAGTTGCTTCGCCTAAATATCAAACACTCTTTAGAGAGGTGCTAGATTTGGATGCCGATGTAACTGATGTGCACAAAGGGTATTTCTCTAGCGATAGGAAAGCTAAAGCTTCTAACAAGAGAGAGAGGTTTGAATATTTCAGAGACACTTCGGGGAATATAAAAGTTGATGAAGATACCTATCAGCTCATTATGAAAGATAAAGAGCGCTTGTTGAGTATGGATAATAAAGTGCGCTTTATCTTCTCACACTCTGCACTGAAAGAGGGTTGGGACAACCCCAATGTGTTTCAGATATGCTTGTTGAAAGAGATGGGTGCATCAGAGATTAGACGAAGACAAGAGATTGGGCGAGGACTGCGTATTGCTGTTGACCAAACAGGCAACCGGGTGTATGACGAGAATGTGAATATATTGACTACTGTAGTAAATGAGAGCTTTACAGCTTTTGTTGAAGGGTATCAAAAAGAGCTATCGGAAGATACAGGTATTAAGTTTGGCTATTTAGAGATGCACTCGTTTAATACTGTTGTTACTGATACAGATGATAACAACCAACCTATCTATTTGGGGCAAGACAAGAGCGAGAAGATATACAGACACCTTATTGGGCAAAAATATATTGATGCCAAAGGTAAAATACAAGACACCCTGAAGATTGATTTTGAAAAAGGCTTGTTAGACTTGGGTGAAGAGTTTGAACCAAAGGTTACCAAACAGATTCACAATATAATTAAAAAAGTAGCTGGCTCTTTGGAGATAAAAGATGCGAAGAAGAAACAGAATATTGCAGTAAACAAACAAGTGTATCTATCTGACGATTTTAAAGAGCTTTGGAACTCTATTAAATATAAAACTATCTATAAAGTAGCATTCGATTCTGATGAGTTGATAGAAAAATGTATTGACTCTATCAACAGTAATGTAATGAATCAGAAGTCGAAGGTGGAATTTGTTACAGGTAAATTGAAAGTTGGTAGAGGGGGTATAAGTAGCGATGGAGATACCAAAAGCTATATTGAGCATATAAATGCTGAAGTGCGCCATGTACCCGATATAGTGAGTTATCTGCAAAATGAAACCGACCTAACTCGCAAAACTATTGTACGTATTTTGAAAGGTTTAGAAAAACGTGTTCTTGGCTATTTCAAAATTAATCCACAAGCTTTTAT
>DUVZ01000041.1 GCA_012840785.1 Bacteroidales bacterium | reverse complement strand
CTTTTTCCATTATAGTTAAAGAGTCGCCTATTCTAATAGGGTGACTAAAAAATATAATTAATGTAGAGGTAATGTTTGATATAAGCGACCATTGTGCAAAAAAAGCAACCCCCAAAATTGTTAATGTTGTAGAGAGAAATACCACCAAATCTGATTGTTTAATTCCCCAAATCAACATTAGAACAACAAATACTAATATCCCCAACAGAGCATTTGATATTTTATTGGTTATTCTTATTCTTCCAGATTGATAATTAAATCTAAGCCCTACTTTTTTAATAAGCCTTTTGGTGAAAAACTTAGTAGTTAAAAAAACTACTAGCAAAATAATGGTTTTGATTATTTGTAATGTATATATACCCATGTTTTATAATTTTTATCGATAACAAGCTTCTGTAATTAGTTCATACAATCAAAGATACAACAAATCTTAATAGTATAAATCGACTAGACAATTAATAAAAAATAAACGCAGTTGCTTTTAACCAGCAACTGCGTTTTTTATTAGTGAGATAGAAAATTGAATGCAACTTCTATTTAAGAGTAATGTATATCGACTCCCTTCTCTTGCTAACCCTTCAACACATCTTGAATGTCTGTTAACTTCTCGAACATTGCTTTTGCAAATGAACACAATGGTAATATTTTAATATTTCTCTCCCTTGCCATTTCTACTATTTTATACAACAGTTGTTTACCAACTCCTTTGCCTTTAAATAATGGATTCACTTCTGTATGGTCGATGATTATAAAATTGGCAGAAGCTATAGAATAGGTCATCTTACCCGCTATCTCTTCATTTTCTTTTGCAACTGCAAAGCCTTTTGTTTGATCTTCTATTATTTTTATTTCCATTCTTTTTATATTTAAAACTGGTTTTGCTCAGTCAATTACATGCCCATTGGCACTTCCATCAAAAGCACACGTGCATTTTCTGATGCCTTTACATTAATAGCGTTGGTGTCCCAAACACCCATGCCGTCTCTTCGTGAAAGTTTCTCTCCATCTATCTCCACCTCTCCTTCTAGAATAAAGGCATATACGCCATTTCCTTCTTTCTTAATTGTATATTTATCCGAAACCCCTTTATCAAATTTGCCTAAATGAAACCAAGCATCTTGATGCACCCAAACACCTTGCTCTCCTTCGTTGGGTGACACAATTTGATAAAACTCATTCTTTTTTGCAATATCTTTCAACGATATTTGGTCGTATCGGGGAGTTACATTTTTCTTATTTGGAAACACCCAAATCTGAAGAAACTTCACTTCTTTGTCTTTGTTCTTATTATATTCCGAATGCGTAATACCAGTACCAGCGCTCATTACCTGCACATCGCCTTCTTTAATTACGGCTACATTTCCCATGCTATCTTTGTGCTCTAAATCTCCCTCCAATGGAATAGATACAATCTCCATATTATCGTGTGGATGAGTTCCAAAGCCCATTCCGGCTTCTACTGTATCGTCGTTTAGCACTCGAAGCACACCAAAGTTCATTCTTTCTCTATCATAGTAGTTAGCAAAACTAAATGTGTGATGCGAATTTAACCAACCATGATTTGCGTGTCCTCTTGTTTCTGCTCTGTGTATTATTGTTTTCATAACTCTTATATTTTTATTTAATAAATAATTGAAATTGCTTTTATTGAACCCCTCTTTTAGGGTCATACTCTTTGTTTTAAAAGTATAGTGCAAAGATACAGCAGATTGTAATAGTGTGGAATATGAAAAAAGGGAGTAAGCTTATGAAAAACCGACATTCTAAGAATACAGTTCATTTTTCTTGAAGTTTGAGGGTGACAACTGGGTATGTTTCTTGAAAAACGCACTAAAGTTGGCAGGCTCCTTAAAACCCAACTCATAAGCAATTTCTTTACTAGTTAAAGCTGTAAAGTAGAGCAATCTTTTAGCCTCTATTATTATCCTCGACTGAATGTACTCTTTTGCAGTTGTGCCAATTTTAGCTTTCACAGTGCGGTTCAAGTGGTCGGGTGTAATATAAAGCTCGTGGGCATAGAAGGTGGTAGAGTGCTCATTTTTATAGTTTTTGTCAACAGATTTTTTAAATGCCCTAATCAGGTTGTCTCCAGTAGTATCTACATCCATCTCAATTGGGTTTATACTACAAATATTGTTACACTCTATAAGCAAAAGCTTCAAGAAGGCGCCAATAGAAAAGCACCTCATATTTTTGTTACTATAGTATAAGTCGAAAATTTGATTGGCAAAACTCTCTATGGCATCAAACTGCTTGTCGGTGGGGTGCAATGGTGGACTCTGTCCATAGTTTTGGAAGAGATTTAAACTATCGATAAACGACAATGGAATGGAGTTTTCCACTAAGAACTGATTCGAAAAAGTCATTGCAAAACCAACGGACTTCTCTTTTTCTATCACTTGATGTACCTGCCCTGGAGCTACAAAAAACACCTGTTTGTTTTGCAGCTCATAAGTATTGAAGTCAATTTTATGTAGTCCATTTGCATTCCTAACAATCAACACCGTATAGTAGCTGTGGCGGTGTGGCTCGTCGGGTTGTCCGTTTTGCTCTTCATAAATATCCTCCATCTTGAATATCCCAAAACTCACGCTTCCCTCTTCAGAATAGACTTTTTGATACGTTTTCACATCCTCCATTTACATTTACTTATTAGCTTTTGATTTATCTAATAATACAAGCTAACCATGCAGCGTTCGATGATTATGCCCTACTCCCAATTCAACAACCGTCTTTGCCCCTCTAGTTTTCTTATCTCTGTGGCATCTTGGCTTACCTCCATCACACCTTTATACTCGCCATCATCGTTGCGCAGAGCAAAGTATTGAATAAGGATGAAGCGACCTTTCAACTCAATCCAGAAGATGGCTGTGTCTCTTTCTCCTTTTCTAAATGTTTCTACTATCTCCTCTACTATATGCACACTTTCGGGTGGATGACAGTTGTTTACACTGCGACCAACAATGGCTGGAGAACGTGGAAAGAAGCGCTCTTTGGGTTTATTAAAAAAGAGCACCCTGTCGTTTTCGTCAACTACCGTAATATCAATAGGAAGGTGATTAAACACAAGCAACACTTGCTCTAGCGTCATTCTTCCGGTTTCGGCAACAAACATACCTGGCACCAATAAGTCATCCTGGTCTGTTTGCTCTTTAATGCTTTCATCCTGGGGTTTTTCGGGGGTTTCTATAAATGGAAAGGGATACTCAAAACTTTGCAGATGCATTTCGTGCCAACTCTCATCGCTCACTGTTTCAGTAGCAACAGGGAAAATAATTATATCCTCCTTCTGAATCATTCTAAAAACCAAAGAGTAGTATTTTCCCAATATGGGATTAAAGTCGCTCCACTCTGTAGATGGGTCTTCCAATAGAGCAATCACCTCTTTTAATGTTCTTCTGATATCGTCGTGTAGCGACCACATAACCTTTAGTGGACGATAACTGTCCCAAATCTCTTCGAGATAAGGAAACAAGATGTTTTCTTTTTTGATATAGTGATAGTCGAACGGTTTGAATTCAACAAATCGAGGAAGCAACTCTTGTTTCATCTCTTGAAAATGAGAGGCTTCACGTCCGTTATAACCTCTCAGAATTTTTTTTATCTGATTCAGCTTAAATTTAAACGCTTCGTTCTCCAACATCAAGTAGTACAAAAAAGTACCTTCTTTTGGTTTTTGCCACTCATAGCGCTCCAATCCTTTTGAGAAAACATTAATTATCTTCTCAACATCTTTTTTTATCATATCTGGAGATATGCCCATCTGCATCTGCTTGTCTTCAAGGGCAAGCATATCGTGAGGCGTCACATTGTCAATAGCTTCTTGATATTTTTCAATTAGCATCTTGCCATTCTCTCCACTCATTATGCCCATTGAAAATGCCAATAGGTCTTGAACACGTTTATCGGATTTGTCTTTATTGTTGGTCATAGTTGTTGGGGTTTATTATCTATTTTATCTGTTCCATCGTTGTTATATAAACAGCTATTTGGGCTTAGTTGTTTTTTTAATTTCTTACAGTATGCATTTTATCAACTCAGCAATTCAACTGCTCAATCACAGATTGCTGTATATCTCTTTCAGCTGCTCCAAATCATCAAAATGCACCTTGTCAATCTCTCTAAAAGGGTTTGCTGCATTCCACATACCCGCATAGGGATATACCCAATTGAAGCTGAGGACATCTTTTAGGTCAACAGAAATCAGAAAGAAATTGGTGTAAATATTCTCATTCTGATTTTCATTTATCGTCGAAGGACCTCTGTTAAACTCAATCTCTTTCTTAAAATCATCATCCGATTGTAAGGGAAATATATGATCAACAACCTCTTGATCGGTACATTCTACCCAAAAAGAGTCTTTTTCATTATTTATCCAACTCTTGCGCCAAATTAATCTTGTAATCATTATCTTCTGTTTTTCATGGTTAATAACTCTCTCTTTATGATAGGCTGTGACTATTTCACAGCAACGCTTATAGCACAGCTTACTTACAGTAATAGTGTAGCATAAACAATATCAAGAAGTTCTATTCTGAAACCCTTGATAGATTTAAAAGGATATCCTTTTTTTGATTAATAATTGAAAACTGCAAATAATCGTAGTTGTCGCTAAGCTTTCTCACAATGGCTGTCTCTTTAAATTCCTCATTATCTTTCAGTTTGATGTAGAAAACTGAGTCACTCTCAATTATATAAGAAAACTGGTGAATTTTATCAATTGGCTCATCACTAAAGAGAGAAGCAAAGTCTAACACTTTACCACCCAATTCGAAAACACCTTTATTGTCTTTATAAAAACTCACATTTACTTTTACTGACGATAAAGCAAGTGCTGCTATACCACTATCGTTGTTGACAAACTTGGATATTAGAGGAGTAATATCCACCTCGTATTTTCCTCTCATCATATCGTCGTCGATAGCAGCCTTGTCTTTTGTAAAGTAACTGCACGAGAAAAGTGTGGCTACAGCAATGAGCATCATCGCTCTCAACAAATTATTTCTATTCATACATACTATGGTTTTGTTTATATTTTTTTTGATATTACTTCTCTACAACACAGCAATAGTAATCTAAAACCATAGTGTAGTGCAGCATCAAGAGATCGTTGTTATATTACTCGCAAAGGCTTTCTATTACTGCATATATTATATTGGCAGCCAACCGAGCAGTACGCTTATCATCGTCTAGAGGCGGAGACACCTCAGCAATATCGAAGCCAACTACTTTTTTAGACTTCAATATCTCTTTAGTATATCTAAGCACATCACTGGGCTTCAAACCAAAAGGTTGTACTGCCGATACCCCTGGAGCAGACGACGAACTAAACACATCTCCACAAACCGTTAAATAGATATAGTCGTTCTCGTTAACAAACATTCTTATCTTGGCTGAAATAGTTTCAGGGTCAGACTCAATAAACTCTCTTGCAAGCACATATTTGGCTCCAAGCGAGTCGGCTTTATTGAAAAGGCTTCTGGTATTGCCCGAGGTTTGAATTCCTACACAAAAGTAGTTAAACGCTTGATTGTCTCTAGCACAATCGTCTGCAATTTGTGCAAACATAGTTCCCGACGAAGGTTCAACGTCATATGGTCTAAGGTCGAAATGCGCATCAAAGTTAATAATCCCTATTTTAGGCTTGTCGGTCTTCTTTTTTAGATGATTGGCAATACCATTATAATGACCATACGACACATCGTGACTACCACCCAAAACAATTGGAAACAGGTTGTTGTCTAATATATTTTCAACCGCAATTGCCAGTTGCTCCTGTATCTCCTCCAAGTTTCTATCTACACAATACAAATTGCCAGCGTCGTACATTGCCGTTTGGTCGCAAAATGGTATTGGCAGGCTTGCAAACTTGTTTCTGATATCGACAGGACCATGTTTTGCACCCAATCTGCCAGAGTTTCTTCTAATACCTTCATCGCTAGCATAGCCCAGAAAACAGATGTTGAATTTCGAAGGGTCTACCTCCAAATCCTTCAGGTCTTTTAGGTCTAACAGCTTAATTATCTGATGCATTCTAAACGAGTCGATGTCATACAGGTCATCAACTCTTCCTGTCCAGAAGTCAGTATCGGTGGGTTTATAATTTTTCAAGTTCATAAAATCAATCTTTTTATATTTGTAATAACCTTTTTTCTTCCCACAAAGATACTAAATTTGGAAATAGTAAATAAATATAAGTCTCTCCCTTATCCTTATACTGTCTTATACTTTTCGTCAAATTTGTTTAACACCTCTATAAATTCATTGGGAAGCTTACTCTCTGCAAACTCTATCATCTCTTGTGCAATTTCTTTATAATATGCGGCAGCAATTTCACCTGCAATAGAAGAAATAGTATCACTGTCGTCACCGATTGAAATAGCCAACTACCGTATTTTATGCAACCGAACCAACCCTGTTGTATAAAACACTCTCAAATAGAAGCTATAAAGGTATGTTTTTAGTTCTAACATGATGAAAGTTATTAAAAAAAACAACTGATTACAAATATAATAAACTCACACCTATTTACACCACGTTTATTAAACACTTATCAACAATATATGGTGTATAAAACAAAAAGATAATAAAAGAAGACTCTATTATTTGTCTAATTCTGAAAATAAATTTGTAAATTTGTTGTTAATGAAAATCTAATTAATTGTATCATAAAAACTTAAACACAAATGACAAAAGCTATCTTTAAATTACCACCAATCAAAAACGAACCCTTAAAAACATACGCTCCGGGCTCGCCTGAAAGACAAGAACTAAAAGACAAAATAGCAGAGCTTAGAAAAGGAGGCTTAGACCTACCTATGATAATAGACGGCAAGGAAGTGCGCACGGGCAATTTGCTTGATATACGTCCTCCGCACGATCACCAACACTTGCTTGGTCATTATCACCAAGGTGGTAAAGAGCATGTACAAATGGCTATCGATGCTGCACTAAAAGCTAAGCCTGCTTGGGAATGCATGAGTTGGGAGAGCAGAGCGGCTATTTTCTTAAAAGCTGCCGATTTGATGTCAGGTCCCTATCGCCAATCATTGAATGCTGTGACCATGCTAGGGCAAGGCAAAAATGTTTTCCAATCAGAAATTGATGCTGTGGGTGAGTTAATAGATTTCTATCGCTACAATGTGAAAAACATGTACGACTTGTATGCTATGCAACCCAACTCGTCGGATGGTATATGGAACAGAATGGTATGGCGTCCATTGGAAGGATTTATATTTGCATTGACCCCGTTTAACTTTACAGCTATTGCTGGCAACCTTGGTGGTGCACCTGCATTGATGGGCAACACTGTGGTTTGGAAACCTTCTAAAACTGCAGTTTATGCTGCACATCTGGTGATGACAATATTACAAGAGGCTGGTCTTCCCGACGGAGTGATGAACTTGGTATATGTATCTGGACCCGATGCTTCTGAAGTAGTATTGAACGATGAGAACTTTGCAGGTATCCACTTTACAGGTTCAACACGTGTATTTGATGGTATGTGGGAAAAGATTGCTAAAAATGTACCTAAATACAAATCGTATCCACGCATTGTAGGCGAAACGGGTGGTAAAGACTATGTGTTTGCCGATGCTACAGCCAATGCTAAACAGGTAGCTACTGCACTCATTCGCGGGTCGTTTGAATATCAAGGACAAAAATGTTCGGCAGCATCGCGTGCATACATCCCAGAGAGCCTATGGCCCGAGGTGAAAAAATTTATGGAAG
>DUVZ01000040.1 GCA_012840785.1 Bacteroidales bacterium | reverse complement strand
GGAGTTACCACCTTTAAGTTAGTACACGAAATAGATACTGGTAAAATTGCCCATCAATCGAAAGTTGAAATTGGAGAGAGAGACAATGCAGGAACTATACACGACAAATTGATGGTAGTGGGCGCAAAGCTGATGCTTAAAACAGTAGATGCTATTATCGATGGCAGCATCACACTAGAAGCGCAAGACGCAGACTTGGAGCAACTAAAGCCTGCACCCAAAATATTTAAAGAGACTTGTAGAATTGATTGGAACTCGACAGCCCAAGAAATTGACTGCTTTATAAGAGGGCTATCGCCCTACCCTGCAGCTCATACAACACTTGAGAGAGAAGATGAAGTATTCAACATTAAAATTTTTGATTCTCAGCCAATAATAGAGAACCATAATTATAGCGCTGGAACAATTGTGCAGCTCCAACCAAAACAGATAAATGTTGCTGTCGCTAATGGTTTTGTTAAAATCTTAGAGCTGCAACTTCAAGGTAGAAAGCGTATGAAAGCAGTTGATTTTTTAAATGGATTTCCATTACTAGAAAAAGATATATTGAAATAAAGAAGACTACCACTTATAATTTAAGCCAAAGCTCACCACTTCATTTACTTGCAGATACTTATAATCATCATGAGCAGGTACACTATCATCGAATCTCAAATTGAGGTAAATTGTTGTGGAAAACATTTGAGTCAGTGACATAGTTAAAGTATTCTCTAATTCAGCCTCTACTTTTCCATAGTTGGTAAAGTATTTTAGACGCGATTTCCACGAAATATACTTAGTGAAATCATAAGTCATATTTGTTGTTAAAGTCGAACCTTTATCAAACAGAGATTTATCTCCCTCAGGAATACCATATCGCTTTCTATCTACTTCATTATTTCCTACATAACGATAGTTTACAGACAAGGGAGAGATAGACACATCCAAGCGCAATCTTCTATTTCTTACTGTCTTTGAGCGTTTATCTATATGATACTTCATACCAATACCAGCATTCACATATAAAGGAGATAAAAATGCAGAGCGCAATTCATCTTCATTTGCTTTGTAGCTTTTAAAAAGCTGAGTCTTTACCTCCAAGTTTGTAGAATATGACCATGATTTTATAAATGCATCATGTCCAAAATCTCCGTAGTAACGAACCATATCATCTCCTATCCTATAGTTGCGCAGTGTGTCATCGGGTGCATTATATACAGATAATCGCCACTCGAGCCTATTATTAAATTTAATTTTATCCTTCTCATAATTTAAATTTAAAATATGATTACTGTTAATATTCAAGTTGCTTGTACCTCCTCTATGCCAGTTTGGAGAAAAATAGTTCTGAGAAAACTGCAAAGAGTGTTCACCTGTTTTAACCCAATAAACACGGCCAATTTCAATTCCTTCTACATTTGGCTTATCAAGTGAATAACTTGTTTCTGATGAAAGAAGCTCTTTAAAAGGATTGAACCTCTTACTAACCTCCTCATCTGCTACAGTTTGCTTAAGCCCACTCAAGCCAAATGTCGACAATTTTATACTTGATGGATGTTCTAAATAATAATATCTTCTTACTTTATCAACAAAGGCTTGCTTTTCAAGATTTGGAGCAAAAGTGTTGTCAGAAGGGATAAGAACATCCTTTAACCTATCATCTTTTTGAGGGTAAAAAGAGATTGAATCAGGAACTTCAATTCTACCAGTAAAAACGACAGGTACGAAAAGTGGATTATACAACATTGTATCACGAAAGTTCAATGAGCTCAGATATAGTTCATATGGAAACACTTGCTCGGGTAGTTCAAGAGTTCCGTTTTCCTTGCGATTATATACTGAATCTAAAGACGTCCTTATTTCAGTTGGAGTAACAGCAGCAATTTCCACTACTTTGAAAGAATCTAAAGCAACATGAGTTGATATAGTGTCACCTACTAGCAAAATAGTATCTTGCAAAACAACACCGTGGCTACCTGCCTCTTTTGCATCACTTGTCGCTTTTTTTATTAATAGTTCAATGTCTGTAACTTCATTAAATCCCTGTATCGTGTCAGTTCTATTTAAACCAGAAGCAGACAGGTGTAGACTTGAAGTTAGAAATAACAATATAATTAATTTAGCAAACTGATTCATTTTCATATATTTGATTGAAAAACAATATAAAAAGGGATATTTTAAAGTACAAAGTTATAAAAAATATCGTATTATAAATAGATAGTTACTGAAACATAGTTTTATAGATTTAAAAAAAGATGGTTTGTAGACAACAATTTTAAATTTATTATTAGTGAGAAACCCCATGAATTTGTACTTTTGTATCAATTTGGAGTTCATCTTGCTCTAATATAAAAAAGACGCTCTATTTTTATGAGAAAATTTAGCAAAACATTATTAAACAACAAACTCTTTCACCAAATAGGTGTTTAGCTATAAAACAGACATAAATTAATACAATTCTTAATCATATAACAAATAAAACAATGAACAAACTAAAGTATATACTTATTGCAATACTAGGTGTTTTCACACTATCTAGTTGCGGTTACAACTCAATGGTAAACAAACAAGAGGCAGTATCAGCACAGTGGGCACAAGTAGAAAATTCATATCAACGACGTGCAGACTTAATACCCAACCTTGTATCTACAGTAAAAGGATATGCCTCACATGAGCAAGAGACATTTACTGCAGTAACAGAAGCACGTTCAAAAGCCACTCAAGTAACTGTAAATCCTGAAGATTTAACAGAAGAGAGTATCCAACAATTTCAAGAAGCACAGGGACAGTTAAGTTCAGCACTAGGAAAGCTGCTCATGATTCGCGAGAACTATCCTGAATTAAAAGCAAATCAAAACTTCCTTGCATTACAGGATGAATTAGCAGGAACAGAAAACAGGATTGCAGTAGAAAGAAACCGCTTCAATGAGTTTGCTCGAGATTACAACCAATATATTAGGCGTTTTCCTCATGTAATATATGCAGGTTGGTTTGGCTTTAAGAAAAAAGGATACTTCGAGGCTGATGCTGGTGCGCAAAGTGCCCCTGTGGTAGAGTTTTAACAGCAATATTCCTACAAAAGCCCTTTGAAAATAATGATACTAAATTTACTTTGAAATGAATAGTGTAGATAGTTCTAAAATTGTAGATGCAATTCGTAATGCAGAACTTCTTACATCAGGAGAAATAAGGGTGTATATAGCTAAGCACTGCAAAGAAGACCCTCTAGAAAAGGCTTCTAGAGTTTTTCAAAAACTGAAAATGCAAAACACAGCTTTAAGAAATGCTGTGCTCATACTTGTATGCCCCACCGATCACAAAGCTGCCATACTTGGTGACAAAGGAATAAATGACATTATCGACGATGGTTTTTGGGACAACACACTTAATGAGTTAATAGCTTACTGCTCTAAAGACTTAATCACCGAAGGTATATGCAAAGCAGTTGAGAAAGTTGGCTATTTAGTAAAACAAAAATATCCCTATCAAGAAGGTGATATAAACGAATTAGATAATGAAGTTATTCTCGAAGATTAGTTTACAGCTAATTGCATTTTTACTGCTCTCTCACAACATAGCTGCACAAAACATACCTGTACCTATGTCGCCTCCACGATTGGTGAATGACTTTGCTAACGTATTCTCTGAAACCGAAAGACAGGCACTCGAAAACAAACTTCTTACATATAACGACACTACATCTACTCAAATTTATGTGGTTACTGTAAACGATTTGGATGGATACGCAGTTTCTGACTACGCTTTTCGAATAGGAGAGAAGTGGGAAGTGGGTCAAAAAGGCAAAGATAATGGTGCTGTAATTCTTATCAAACCTAAAATAGGCAACAGCAGAGGCCAAACATATATCTCTGTTGGATATGGGCTAGAGGGTAGCATACCCGATGGCTATGCAGGAAGAATTATTCGTAATAGAATGATTCCCTATTTTAATGATGGCGATTATTTCAGTGGCGTAAATGCAGCAATCGACTCCATGATTAAACGTCTTGAAGGAGAGTTTGATCCAGAAATGGAAAAAGAAGAAGGAATACCACTTCCAACAATCATTATATTTGCAATATTTTTCATTATCTTTATTACCATCATCTCTAAACGAGGAGATCAAAACATTGACAGCGATGGCTCTAGCAAAAGCGGTCCTGTTTTCTTCCCTCCCATTATGGGAGGGGGTCGCAGGGGCAGCTTCGGTAGTGGTGGAGGCTTTGGCGGCGGTGGTTTTGGTGGAGGCGGCGGAGGTCGCTTTGGAGGCGGTGGCGCTGGAGGCAGCTGGTAAGTATCACAATTAAAAAACAAAAACAACAGATTGTCAAAACTAATCACAATTACAGGTCCTACAGCAAGTGGCAAGACCCCTTTTGCTGTAGAGATAGCTAATAAAATAGAGGGTGAAATCATTAGTGGTGATTCAAGGCAGGTTTACAGACTGATGGATATTGGTACTGGCAAAGACCTTGATGAGTATACCATCGATGGTAAAACTATAAAACATCACCTAATCGATATTAAAGAACCGGGAGAAAAATACACTTTGTATGATTTTCAAAAAGATTTTCATGACGCTTATAATGATATTTTGTCGCGAAGCAAAACCCCTGTACTTTGTGGTGGAACGGGACTTTACATTGAATCGGTCTTAAAAGGATATGAACTAAAAGAAGTTCCCAAAAATCAAAAACTAAGAGACTCTTTAAAAGACAAATCATTGGAAGAGTTAACCATTATTTTGGCAAAATATAAAAACCTACACAATACAACTGACACCGACAATAAGAAAAGAGCTGTAAGAGCAATAGAGATAGCAAAGTTTCAACAAGAAAAAAAAGCAGGAATACAAAGCTATCCTCCAATCGACTCTTTAATTATTGGTGTATCTATTGATAGAGACAGCAGACGCAATAAAATATCTTCACGATTAAAGAATAGGATAGAGGAAGGAATGATTGATGAGGTGAAAAACATACTTTCATTGGGTGTATCTCCTGACGACCTTATCTATTATGGTTTAGAGTACAAGTTTGTTACCCTACATGTTACGGGACAGATTTCATATCAAGAGATGTACAACAAACTCGAGATAGCCATCCATCAGTTTGCTAAAAGGCAGATGACATGGTTTAGAGGTATGGAGCGAAGGGGTTTGAAAATTAATTGGATTGATACATTGCTACCAATGGAAGAGAAAGTGGACAAAGCCATGCAACTTATTTCGAAATATATTTGATTGGTTCAATCATACAATGAACCCTTTTTTTGTATTTTTGCACACAAACACTTCACACAGATCATTAAATAATGAACAGAAACAGATTCCCAATACATAAGTTTAATTCAATTGAAACTCCGTTTTACTATTACGACATTGAATTACTAAACCAAACTATTAAAACTATACAGAAAGAGATAGAAGGTAGGCCCTTTTATGTTCACTATGCTCTTAAAGCAAATACAAATAGCAAGCTGTTGCAACATATAGCCAAACAAGGATTTGGGGCAGACTGTGTAAGTGGAAATGAAGTTTTAAAAGCAATTGAATGTGGCT
>DUVZ01000039.1 GCA_012840785.1 Bacteroidales bacterium | reverse complement strand
TAACTCTAAGAACTGATAACCATTTTCATAAATAGAATCTTGATACACTGCTTTTCTTACACGTCCAAAAGTCCAAAACTCACTAAAAACAGTGGAGTCTAAATTTTGTAGAAATTCATATTTTTCCTCTTCCTCAAAAGGCACAAGATAAGAATAAGTGGAGCCATCTTGTATAGGATGTAACAATTTGTCAAACAATTGATGATAGGCTTCATTAATATCTCTATTGCCTGTCAGCTCGACCACCCTATTATCCACATAGTTAATCATCTTTTCAATCTCTGCCAACTCATTGTTTGAGAAGATTTCTGTAAGATGTTTATCCGATTTTAAATCAAACTTCGATTGACAAGACAGTAGTGTGAGCCCTATAATAAATAGCAAAGTGAATTTTATCTTTCTCATATCATTTTTTTGAATATCGTATTATAAAACCAAACACCTATAAAGTAGAACAGCATCAGAATTCCTATCAAAAGCAGACTACCCAATACCCACCCAACAGTGCCCATTGTGAACACGAAGCTAAAGAAATAGGTTTGCATACTTTCAATTGGTCTGAAAGATACCGAAACATTGTCTGGTTTAGAAACAACATCTACTAGCAGTGCAAATAGGATGTATCCAATAAACATGCTTATAGTGCCTGAGATTATTTTGTTTCTATTCATAGTTCAATTTGTGATTCTCGTTTTTAGAGTGAAAACAAATATACAAAGAGTGTTTGCACTTATAGATATTGATGTAGATAAAGTTTCAAAGATTCTTATCCATGTTGCAATAACGTGGATAAATAGACTGCATTTGTTATCCATAAACAGCAAAACTCTACAACCTCACTATAATAAAAACATCCAACCTCACATTTGTGTAAAGTTGGATGTTTAAATGTGCTGCAAACCTTGATTACCAAACAAGTTGGTATTACTATCACAATATGCTAGTTTGCAATATCTATTATTTCAATTAATTATTATTACGCAGATGAACATCCATTTGAGGGAGAGGTATATTTACTCCTTCTTTAGCAAAGGTTTTATAAATATTTTCATTCATTTCAAAGAAAACACTCCAAAAATCAGATGCTTTTACCCAAGCACGCATAGAAAAGTTTACCGAGCTATCACCCAATGAAGATACCACAATAAAAACTGCTGGATCTTTTAAAATACGCTCATCATTGTCAGCCAACTGCTTAAGTACTGCTTTCACTTTGTTTAAATCGTCTCCATAGGCTACAGCAACAGTCCAATCAACCCTTCTTCTTTCCTCTTTCGAAAAGTTGGTTAATGATGAATTGGAAAGTTCTGCATTGGGAACGATAATTGTTTTGTTATCTGGTGTTTTAAGAATTGTATTAAAAATCTGAATTTCATTTACAGTTCCTGAATGGCCTTGTGCAGTGATATAATCTCCAACCTTGAATGGCTTAAAAATCAATATTATTACACCACCTGCAAAATTCTGCAAAGTGCCCGATAGAGCCATACCTACAGCCAGACCAGCTGCACCAAGAATGGCAATAAATGAAGTCATTTGAATTCCTACCATTCCAAGTACACTTACCACAAGCAATACTTTTAAGGTAATAGATACAAGGCTTTTTAAAAAGGGAGTAAGAGATGCATTCACATTGCGTTTATCAAGCATTTTGCCAAAACCACTCGACAATACTTTAATAACCCAACTTCCCACTATTAATACTAGTATAGCTCCAAGCAACTTAGGTCCATACTGAACAGCTATTACTGTTAGCTGCTCCATTACATTTTCTAAATTCATAAATATCTTTATTTTGTTTTTTAATAATTATATATGCAAATATACAAAAACCACTTAGACTATGAAACGAGTAAATAGCAAAATTATAGATTGTCACATTTCGGTATTTATAATTTTATTTTATTGGATTACTCCAATAACTCCTTGAGCTACTCTTCCTCCAGCATCACCTGTAGGTTGCGATACTAAATCGTCTTCTCCCACATGTATAATAACTGATCT
>DUVZ01000038.1 GCA_012840785.1 Bacteroidales bacterium | reverse complement strand
CCAAGAAAACTAGCTATTACTGGTGGGGTGATGTATGCGCTGGGTTATATTATCTCTGCTTATGCTCTGTCATCGGGCACATTGTGGTTGCTGTATTTAGCTTTTGGTGTGCTTGGAGGTTCCGGATTGGGTTTGGCTTATGTAACTCCTGTTGCAACTGTATCTAAATGGTTTACGAAAAATCAAGGTTTAGCAACGGGTATGGTAGTTATGGGTTTTGGGTTGGGTGCATTGGTAATGTCTAAATTATTAGCTCCTTTCTTCTTGCAGTTGAGCAGCAACAATTTGAGTATAACTTTTCTATATATTGGTCTCACACTGATTGTTGTGTTGCCCATTAGTGCATCGTTTATGCAGTTGCCCCCAATAGATCTAAAAGATGCGGAGACAGAAACTAAACAATCGACAGTCTCTGTAGGATCTTCTGCATCAAAGTTGATTCTTTCGAAATCATTTATCATCATCTGGCTTATGTTTATGATAAATGTTGTGGCGGGTATGATTTTCATTTCATTTCAATCTCCTCTATTACAAGATATATTGAAGTTGCGAATGCCTGCAACTGACCTTGCTGATGTTTCTGTAATTGCAAGCCTTAATGCTGCAGGAGCAACACTTATAGCTGTTAGCTCTATCTTTAATGGATTGGGGCGTTTCTTTTGGGGAGCAGTGTCTGATAAAATAGGACGTATCACTACCTTTAGATTATTGCTTGCCTTGCAGGCCGTTATCTTTGTAGCGCTTATTTTTGTTTCGCATCCTCTGCTGTTCTCTGTATTCGTTTGCACTGTGTTGCTGTGCTATGGTGGTGGTTTTGGTGTTATACCTTCTCTCATCAATGATAGTTATGGTGCTAAATTGATGCCTGTTTTGTATGGTGCAGCACTTACAGCTTGGGGTGTGGGTGGTATAATTGGTCCGCAAATTGTAGCATTTATGAAAGACAATTACGCCGATGATGCAGGGCTTTATGCATTTGTGATAGGAAGTATCATTTTAGTATTGGGATTGCTTCTTTCTTATTTGTATAGGGGCAAAAAGGTGTGATTGTAGAAGAGAAGAGTTGTTGTAAAAGATAGAAACAGATAATAAATAAGACATAAGAATATTTCAACTCTTGCTATTGATGAGGTTGATATTTTCCTCGAGGAACGTATTAGATAACAAGACCTAAAGGATAGACAGGTGCCTTAAACTGAGTGTCCTGATGAATTGAAAAATGAGGTGAGCAGTGACTCATATAGAGCCAAGTTTCACTTTTAACGATAAAACCCTCATTTAATAAACATTTTTCGCTATTTTTGAAGAACACCATTTTGTTTACCCAATGAGCAAACAATATATTACCTTAAAAGACATTGCTAAAGCGTTGAATTTATCAGCTTCAACAGTATCGAGGGCAATGAAAGACAATCCAGCTATTAGTGCGGATACTAGAAAGCTTGTGCAAGATTTTGCACGCAAGCACAGGTATAAGCCCAATACATTGGCTATGCAGTTGCGTACTCAGCGAAACACTACTATTGGTGTGATTGTACCAAAACTAGTGCACTATTTTTTCTCTACTGTTTTAGCTGGCATTCAAGAGGAGGCGGAGAACTCGAATTACAATATACTTATTTGTCAGTCTGGTGAGGATTACAACAAAGAGGTGAAGAGTGTGGAGACGCTATTGGATGCGCGTGTAAGTGGAATATTGGTGTCGCAATCAAAAACAACTTTTAAATATGATCACTTTCAAGATGCTATTGACAACAATGTTGACTTGGTTTTCTTCGATCGTATATGTACAGGCATCAATACAGATAAGGTGGTGGTGGATGATTATGATGGAGCATTTGGTGCAGTTGATTATATGGCATCGACAGGATGTAAAAGAATAGCTTTTTTGGGGTCAGATGCCAATATGCCTATTTCTAATAATAGAAGAATGGGCTATGAGGATGCTCTTAGAAAGAACAAATTGCCTATTGATAAATCTATTATCAAAGAGTGTGATACTCGCACTATTGTTCAAACTATGGTTCCTGATATGCTTAAAACTGAGCAGATACCCGATGCTTTTTTCTGTATTAATGATGAGGTGGCTGCCTATTGCTTGAAGGTTGTGAGTGATGCCGGATTGCGTGTTCCTGAGGATATTTCGATATGTGGCTTCACTAATGGATATCTTACTGAAGTAACTGACCCCACTCTTACAAGTGTAGACCAACATGGGTTTGAAATAGGAGCTCAGGCTGCTCGATTGTTGATAGATCGAATTGAAGGTCGAGAGACAAGAGAAGGTGTTGTGAGCAGATTGATAAAGACTGAATTGGTAATAAGGAATTCAACTCGTTAATCTTTTGAGGCTTTGTGCATTCGTTTGCACATCTTCTTCGTTTGTTTTATCTAGATATTCTAAAGAACATTCTAAAATAGGCATATATTTGTGATGCACTCTAATCATGATTCGCAAAATACAAATTTAATTATCAGAAAAATATAGATGGAATGAAAAGAAAACAGATGTCATTTTGGGATGTTTGGAATATGAGTTTCGGGTTTCTCGGAATTCAGTTTGGATTTGCCCTACAAAATGCAAATGCTAGTCGTATTCTTCAAACTTTTGGTGCCGATATGGAGCACCTATCTTGGTTTTGGTTGGCAGCACCTCTTACAGGTATGATTATTCAACCTATTGTTGGACATTATAGCGATAGAACTTGGACTAGGTTGGGTCGTCGTCGTCCCTACTTCCTTGTAGGTGCTATACTCACCGCCATTGCTTTAGTATTGATGCCTAATTCGGCTATGTTTGTCTCTATTGCTCCGTCTATGTTTGTAGGTGCAGGCATGCTTATGATTATGGATGCCTCAATCAACATTACCATGGAACCTTTTCGTGCTTTAGTAGCTGACTTGCTTCCATCCGAACAACGTACATTAGGTTTCTCCATGCAAACAGCACTCAT
>DUVZ01000037.1 GCA_012840785.1 Bacteroidales bacterium | reverse complement strand
TAAGGCAATGGATTTCGCCCCTCATCACCCATTATCCGTATTGCCCTCAAAACATCAATATCATCATCGTATTCCACAGGCATAAGGTATATCTTCAAGGTGTGCAAGCTATCAGCATCCAGTTGTAACTCTTGGGTGTAATATCTCGAAAACATCACCTTCAGACTTCTCTCACTTATCACCTCTTTGGTAGTGACTATTGTAAATCTACCACCACTATTTGTTAAATCACCATGCGATGTACCTTCGAAAAATATCGATACATAAGGCATTGGTGTACCGTTTACTGCATCTAGCACTACACCATTAACAAAAGTTCCTGTCTGAGCAGTTAAGCCCAAACAGGAACTAAGTATTAGTAATAATATGAGTGTTGACTTTTTCATTTATGCTAAATGATTATTGTAATTTTTTATTAAAAATGTGTCACTTAGCTTTTCTCTTATAGTTGCTACAATTCTTTTTTATATCTCCTCCATATAACGTATTGCAGAAGAAAATGTTTCTTTTGCATGCTCGTCATTTTCATTTTTGAGTGCTGCTTTTAAATCGGGTAAATAATGAGTAAACTCAGAGTTGGCAATATACTCTGCAGCCCTTGCTCTTACAATGGCCGATGAATCGAAAACCAATCCCTGTACCAATCTTTTAGCATCCCACGACACATTAGCTTCTAACCAATCAAGCGCCGCTATTTTCTCTTCAGCAGTGCCATATAAAAAAGTACTAAAATATTCCGATTCACGTTTTAGCATATCTGTGCTAAAAAGAATTTCTTTTTCAAAAAGAGTAGGTCTAACAACATTCTCACTATATTCAATAAACGCTAAGTCTAATGTCCATCTCACCATGCGTGGAATGAGCCAACGCATACCAGGAGTAGCCTCGGGGTGAGCAATAGTACTAAAAACACGTCCTTTACCATAGTAGTTGCCATGGAAAAATGGTTTTGCATTGGTCATGTTTGCTGGAGCACCACCCTCTTCATGCACATCGCTCTCCATTGTTGCAAAAACCGTATAATCAATATCGTCTGATGCATTAATAAATACAGGACCTTCGTAATACATCACAAAACTTGTGTCGCGCGAGGCTATTTCTGGAAATATCTTTTGCCCCTCTTCCGAGAGTGTAAACTTCGCCATTCCATGTCCACGATTGTCATGCTCTATATCTATAGCCTCAGCACCATTAATAGCAATACTTGCATAGCCCGGTGTATTTGAAAAGAAATATGCACCTGCACAGATACCTACAGCACCACCACCATTTTCAACAAAAGAGCGAATACGATCGTGGTTTTCGTGTCCAAGGTTCAAATACTGACGACTACCACCGCCTCCTGGAATAATGATAACATCGATAGACTCTAAAACACCATTAGCAATATCTGATGAAGTGATAATCTTTGCATCCATCCCTTCATCAATTTTAATTGCTTCTACTGTTTCCCATACACAAGTTTGAGAACCACCATGTCCTTCAAAAATGCCCACTGTTACTTTCCCTTCACTATTGTTTAGAGCATCTACGGGATTACTAGTACATGAAAATCCCAAGAAAACAACAGCAAAAACGATCGAAATAAAATGTTTCATAGTTTGTAATTAAATAGATTATCAATTAAATATAATGTTTAAGAAAGGTGAGGGTGCATGCAATACGTCACTACATACCGCACACTCAAAGCCTCACATAATTTTTAAATTCAAAATTTTTAAAGCTTGCGGTATCTCACCCTTTTAGGCTCTACATTACCCATTCTCATCTTCTTATTCTCTTCATATTCGCTATACGATCCTTCGAAAAAGAAAACTTCTGAGTTGCCCTCAAACGCCAAGATGTGTGTACAAATTCTATCTAAGAACCATCTATCATGAGAAATAACCACAGCACAACCTGCAAAACTCTCTAAACCTTCTTCCAATGCACGCAATGTATTCACGTCAATATCGTTGGTAGGCTCATCTAGTAGCAACACGTTGCCTTCGGCTTTCAATGCTATTGCAAGGTGTAAACGATTGCGCTCACCACCCGAAAGCACTCCACACAATTTCTCTTGATCGCTTCCCGAGAAGTTAAATCTACTTAAGTATGCACGTGCATTAATTTCCCGTCCACCAACTCTTACAAAATCAGAGTCTTGCGACACTACTTGATATACAGTTTTATTAGGGTCGATAGAGCTGTGCGATTGGTCAACATAAGCTGTAACAACAGTCTCACCCACCTCAAAGGTTCCTTTGTCGGGAGTTTCCAACCCTTCAATTAACCTAAACAAAGTGGTCTTACCAGCACCATTTGGCCCTATTACACCCACAATACCATTAGGAGGAAGCGTAAAGTTAAGGTCGTCAAAGAGTAGCTTGTCGCCATAAGCTTTCGCTACACCATGCGCCTCTATCACCTTGTTGCCTAAACGAGGACCATTTGGAATAAATATCTCCAATTTTTCCTCCACCTCTTTTTGGTCTTGATTCAAGAGTTGCTCATAAGAGTTCAAACGCGCTTTACCCTTAGCCTGACGTGCTTTGGGAGCCATGCGAATCCAGTCTAACTCTCGCTCTAATGTTTTACGACGTTTGCTAGCAGTTTTCTCTTCCATTGCCATTCGCTTGGTTTTTTGCTCCAACCACGATGTGTAGTTTCCTTCAAATGGAATACCTTCGCCACGATCCAATTCAAGAATCCAACCAGCTACGTGGTCTAAGAAATATCTATCGTGAGTAATACAGATAACTGTTCCTTTATAATGTTGCAAATGTTGCTCCAACCAATCAATCGACTCAGCATCTAAATGGTTGGTAGGCTCATCTAGCAGCAACACATCGGGCTCTTGAAGTAATAGCCTACAAAGTGCAACCCTACGAAGCTCTCCTCCCGATAGTTGACGAATAGATTGGTTTTCAGGTGGGCAGCGTAATGCATCCATGGCTCTTTCTAGTCTATTGTCAATTGTCCAAGCATCCGAAGCATCCAATTTGTCTTGCAATTCGGCTTGTCGAGAAAACAGTTTGTCCATTTTGTCTGAATCTTCGTAATATTCAGGCAAACCAAATTTCATATTGATATCTTCATATTCTTGCAACAGATCCATAATAGGTTGTACACCTTCGCGCACAATATCAATTACAGTTTTTTCTTCGTCCAACTTGGGGTCTTGTTCTAAGTATCCAACCGTAAAAGATTTGTCGGAAACAATTTTGCCATCGTATTCTGTTTCAATACCGGCAATCATTTTCAATAATGTTGATTTACCCGAACCATTCAACCCTATAATGCCAATTTTTGCACCATAAAAGAATGATAGGTAAATGTTTTTTAAAACTTGCTTCTGCGGTGGGAAGGTTTTACTAACCCCAACCATAGAAAAAATAATTTTTTTATCGTCTGACATAGTGATATTTTATTCTGTTTATAATTTCATGAATTGTAAGTGCAAATATAATCAAATTGAATGCATCTGCATCTTCTATCGAGTGTTTATTAGCTCCATCGTGAAGAGATATGGTGTTTTTTCAGTGTTTTTGACACTAAATGTTTTAGAGGAAAGAAAATAAAGTGTACATTTGTTCTTTGAAAAAACTTATACGACGATTTAATATAACAATTTAAATTTTAAAATTATGATTAAAGTAGGTATCAACGGATTTGGACGTATTGGACGTATGGTGTTCCGTGCTAGTCAAACAAACGAAAATATTCAAATAGTAGGTATTAACGACTTACTTGAAGTTGACTATTTAGCTTATATGCTAAAATACGACACAGTTCACGGCAAGTTCGATGGAACTGTAGAAGTAAAAGATGGTAAATTGGTAGTAAACGGAAACGAAATTCGTGTTTCAGCTGAAAGAAACCCAGCAGACTTGAAATGGGACGAAGTTGGTGCAGACTACATTGTTGAATCTACAGGTTTATTCTTGACAAAAGATAAAGCACAACTACACATTGACGCTGGTGCAAAATATGTAGTAATGTCAGCTCCTTCAAAAGACGACACTCCAATGTTTGTAATGGGTGTAAACAATGATAAGTACGAAAAAGGCACACAAATTGTATCTAACGCATCTTGTACAACAAACTGTTTAGCTCCTTTAGCTAAAGTATTGCACGACAAATTTGGTATTCTTGAAGGTCTTATGACTACAGTTCACGCTATCACATCAACTCAACAAACTGTTGACGGACCGTCAGCAAAAGATTGGAGAGGTGGCCGTGCAGCTTCAGGAAACATCATTCCTTCATCAACAGGCGCTGCTAAAGCAGTAGGCAAAGTTATTCCATCACTAAACGGTAAATTGACAGGTATGTCATTCCGCGTTCCAACTCTTAACGTTTCTGCTGTTGACTTAACAGTACGTTTAGAAAAAGAAACTACTTACGAAGAGATTTGTAAAGTGATGAAAGAAGCTTCTGAAGGTGAATTAAAAGGAATTTTAGGTTACACAGACGAAGCAGTTGTTTCAAGTGACTTTATTACTGACCCACGCACATCTATCTTTGATGTTGACGCAGGTATCCAGTTGAGCCCAACTTTCGTAAAAGTTGTATCATGGTACGACAATGAGTGGGGTTACTCAAACAAGGTAGTAGATCTTATCTCATATATGGCTAAAGTGAATGGTTAATTAATTAAACCACTCTTTAATTTATATAAGCAAAACGCTCTCGAAAATCGAGAGCGTTTTTTTGCATCTCTATTTTGCAACTTTACTGCAAATAAACACCCCAAGAAAATTATATATCAAAATTTTATACTAACTTTGCGCGCTCAAAAAAAACGGAGCGAATATATTATTTAATTAAAGAAGAAAATGAGAAAGTTTATTTTATTGGTAGCAGTTGCTACAACTATATCTTTTGCAGCTTGCACAAGCAGCCAAGAGAAAGAAGGAACAGAAATTGAAAATGCAACTGAAGCTTTAGAGCAAACTGTTGAAGATGCTGCTGAAGAGATAGAAGAAGCAGTAGAAGAATTATCAGAAGAGGTTTCTGAAGTTTTAGAACAAGTTACAGAAGACTAATTTTTCAATAAAAGAAAGAATCAAAAACAGTGTTTTATATAGTGTTCTATATATTAAATGTCACATGTTTATAAAAGTCGCATTAACCATGCGACTTTTTTTGTATCTTACAATAAACAAATTAACTTTGTTACTTAGTCTGAATTTAATTCAGAGTAGTATCCCATTTTTAAAAGGAAGAAAATGAAACGCTTTATATTATTTGCTGGATTGCTTGCATTATTATTTGGTGCAGCATGCACACAACATAAAAACCACATCGAAAAAGAGATTGTTTTTGACGAAGGTATGACACCTGAGCAAAAGCTAAAACTCGCTTCTAGCCTTGTACCCACCAAACAGCAGTATGAGTGGCAACAGTTAGAACTAACAGCCTTTATCCACTTTGGGATAAATACTTTTACAGGACGTGAGTGGGGCGATGGAAATGAAGATCCTGCACTATTCAACCCTACCGACTTTAATGCAGAGCAATGGGTAGTGGCACTTAAAGAAGGTGGTTTTAAAATGGTAATACTTACTGCCAAGCATCACGATGGATTCTGTTTATGGCCTTCAAAAACTACTGAGCACTCAGTTGCTAATTCGCCTTGGCGCGATGGTGCTGGCGATGTGGTGAGAGAACTAAAAAATGCAACAGATAAACATGGTATGAAATTTGGAGTGTACCTATCGCCTTGGGACAGAAATGCTCCAAGCTATGGAGACTCGCCAAAATACAACCAACTATTTGTTGATCAATTGAATGAGCTTTTAAGCAACTACGGAGAGGTACACGAAGTGTGGTTTGATGGAGCAAATGCTGAAGGACCAAATGGTAAAAAACAAATTTATGATTGGGAAGCTTTTTATCATGTAATAGATAGCCTACAGCCAAATGCAGTAAAAGCAATTATGGGCGACGATGTTCGCTGGGTTGGAAACGAAAGAGGATTGGGTAGAGAAACCGAATGGAGCGTTACTCCACTGCGTGCCGACATTCATGAAGATGCTGTTGAAGAAAACGAACGTTTAGGAATTTCTGCAACTGCAAAAGATTTGGGAAGTCGCAAATTAATAGAGAAAGCCAAGTCTATCTATTGGTATCCATCAGAGGTAGATGTATCCATTCGTCCGGGATGGTTCTACCATGCAGAGCAAGATGCACAAGTAAAAACTTTAGAACACTTAGTAGACATATACTACCAATCAGTTGGTATGAACTCGGTGCTGCTGCTAAACATACCCCCCGATAGGCGTGGCTTGATTCACGAAGTAGATGCTGCCAGACTAAAAGAATTTGGACAATATATAGAAGAGACTTTCGCCAATAATAAGATAGAAACAAGTCATACGTATTGGAGAGCTAGAAATGGCGACTACAGAGAATATGACATAAAAGAAGGTGAAACCATCAACACCGTACTTCTACAAGAAGATATCAAAAAAGGACAACGAGTAGAAGTGTTTAAAGTAGAGGCGCTGATAGATGACAATTGGGTAAAACTAGCTGAAGGTACCACTATTGGATACAAACGTCTGTTGCGTTTCGACGATGTGTCGCCCCAAAAAATTCGTATAACAATAATTGAAACTCGCTTTAGTGCCAATATAAACGAAGTTGGCGCATACTATGCCGCACCATTTAATGAGGAAGGTGCTTTAATAGAGCTGAGCCATATAGATGGAGATTGGTCAGAGGTGATAGAGACAAGCCCACTAACCGTAGATATGCAAGGCGAAACTATCGAGGTGAAAGGCTTTACCTATAGTCCTAACGATAAAGCTGAAATGGCATTTAAATACCGTTTCCTTCTAAGCACAGATGGAAAAGAGTGGTTTGAACCCTATGAAAGACGCGAATTTGGGAACATCAAAAACAATCCTGTTCCACAATTCATCCATTTTGATGAGCTGCAAACAGCACGCTACTTCAAACTAGAGGTAATAGAAGGAACAGAAGGTGGCACACCCACAATAGACCCTAATGAAATAGGAATACTTACACATTAAGCAAAACAAATGAAACGATATATCATACTACTATTTTTAAGCTGCATCTCTTTTTTGAGCTTTGGGCAAACAATGAACGAGCTGTTTAAAAGTATGCCTAGCGAATACTTGCCAGCTTTTACAGAGGCAGACAAAACAATGCTGCTAGTCGACTCGTCACTATCAGTAATACCTTATGCCTTGGGCGAAATTGAGCGGCTGGAATATACCGATACATTCCTCTCGATAAGAACATCTGAAGTGGGCACCATGCAAATAAAAATATTGCCGTTGGTAAACAAAACTCATGTGATAGCTCTTATTAAAACAGTTTGTAGTGGTGTATGCGATAGTAATATTCGTTTTTTCACTACCAATTGGGAAGAGATTGAGAAAGAGAGCCTATTACCAGTTATTTCTCCACATCTATTTTTCGATCAATCAAAAATGGATACGCTAGAGTTTAAATGGGCGCTATCAAAAATTGATATCTACCCTCTCCAATTTCAGTTTAAAGACGGAGGCAACGATTTGCAAGCTATATTTAACATAACCAATCATCTGTCTACCCAAGACTCTTTAAAATTAGAACCTTACCTTGAAAGGGAGACTATAAATTTAACGTGGAATATGTCCACCTTCGTTTTCTAAATAGATTTTGCGCAAATGCACCCGTAGTTCAATGGATAGAATATCGGATTCCGGTTCCGACGATGCGAGTTCGATTCTCGCCGGGTGTACTTTTAATTTTAACAATAGCACATGAAACGAATAACTACTACCCTAGCAAGCATTATTTTTGCTCTTTCTCTCTTAACAGCACAAGAAAGCCAATCAAATATCGATTGGAAGTTTACTCCAACTATTGAATTCGATGGTATGTTTAAATCCAAATTTGAGTATGCTACCGACAATAACAATACGCGCTTTTCTGTACGAAATTCACGTCTTGGTATAAAGGGCGATGTAACCTCCTTTGTGAGCTATAGAGCTATGGCGGAATTAAGCGACGATGGAAAGTTTAATGTGCTAGATTTATATGGAGCAATCAATCCGCTTAATGGATTAACTATTAAAATTGGTCAATCAGGTATTCCTGTACACAACCCCTATACAACTAGTCCAGGAAGTATGATGTTTGCCAACCGACCGTTTATTGGTAAGTATTTTACATTCGGCACGCGCGACATCGGAGTATCGGCAGCTTATAATTTTAAAATCAATGAGTTTCCTGTAGGTGTAGATGCAGCAATATTTAATGGCAACACCATAAACGATCCCTTTTGGACAGATAGTCCCTCTATCGCTGCAAGATTGCGAGTAGGTAATATGAAAGGCTTTCGCACTACAGCCAAAATCTATAAACTACCAAGAAACGATCTACAAGATTTTATGATTTACGGGGCTGATTTGCGTTACGAAGCTAGCAATTGGAAAGTAGAAACAGAAATAATGCACCGCAAAAATAAAGTAAACGATGATAAACTAACCGGAGCATATCTACAAGGTGCATATTGGTTTCCACTCACAAACGGGAAACTATTTAAAAATATGATACCCACTGCTCGTTGGGATGCTATGGGTAGCAACCAAACTGATGACGATATAGATGTAAATAGATTGACATTGGGGCTAGGATTTAGCTTCACCAATGCTCCTTTCGCCTCATTAATCCGTATCGACTATGAGTTTTATTTTACAGAAAACGACCTTCCCATCCTTAATGTATACGATGAGATGAGCTCAAACAAATTGAGCGTAGAATTACTATTAACATTTTAAATACATATCCTATTATGACTATGAAAAGACGCATTGCACCCAATAGAATATCAGACCTGAAAGATAATGAAGTTTTTGTTTTTGGCAGCAACCTACAAGGTCAACATGCTGGAGGGGCTGCTGTAATAGCTGAACAAAAGTTTGGAGCAGTTTGGGGAGAGGGTGTTGGCTTGCACGGACAAACTTATGCCATACCCACTATGCATGGAGGTATAGAAGAGATAAAACCCTATATCAATGATTTTATAGAATTTGCTAAAGAAACCCCCAACCTTAAGTTTTTGGTTACACGAATTGGTTGTGGAATAGCTGGATTTACAGAAGAAGAAATAGCACCGTTGTTTGCAGAGGGTGCCGATGTTGAAAATATTTACTTGCCTGATACTTTTTGGGATATTATTGAAGGATAATTTTAAGTGAGGAATTAACAGTTAAAGTTTAAAAGTTGGTACGAGTCTAGAAAGACTCGCGCCAGCAATGATTTAAAATATAAAGGCACAGATAAGAAATCCGCGCCAGTAAATTGTAATATCGTAAGACTCTTTATTTCCTTATATCCTCAGCCTTATACAAGTAACGCTTAATCTTATTGGTTGCAGTTTTCTTAAAAGGCTCTACATAATCTATAATATCTTGTAGCTTCGACGATTTATTAACCTTCGAATTGATATACTCCAGCAAATCAGCCTTCAACTCAGCAATCTTATCTTCAATCTTCACAGAAGCATCAGAAGTAAGCTCCTTTAATTTCTGCTCCAACTCTTCCATATTAAAGTGTACCAAGGCTACCAAAACACCTTTGTCCTCAATCACTATAGACTCCTCAACGAATTCAAATTTGTTAATTAAAGATTCTATCTCTTCAGGATAGATGTTCTCGCCACTAGGACCAACAATCATACTTTTGAGGCGTCCCTTGTGGGTTAGTATGCCATTTTTATCTAAAGTTCCTAAATCGCCTGTCTTAAACCAACCATCATCAGTCAAGACCTCTTTGGTCATTTCCTCGTTTTTATAATAACCCAACATCACATTATCACCACGAAACCATATCTCCCCTTCACCAGTTTTAGGATCAGAATTATGAATAAAGACTTCAGAATCGATCACATTTGGACCAATAGCTTGGAGTTTTCCTTTTCCAGGAGCACTACCTGCAGCCAAGGGCGAGGTTTCTGTCAATCCATACCCAATAGCAAATGGGAATTTTGCATCGATAAGGAAACGTTCTACTTGAGCATCT
>DUVZ01000036.1 GCA_012840785.1 Bacteroidales bacterium | reverse complement strand
TATATATGACAGATTTTCCTTGTATACTGTTTTGTCTATTTTTAATTATAAACGTGTATGTAAGTCTTTAAAAGATCGTTTTTGCTTTCTCAATAAATCAGTATCTCTGAAAGCGGGTGCAAAGGTAATGTATCTTTTTGTAAGCACCTAATGTTTTGAAGTTTATTTTCAAAAAGATTTAAACCGCTGCCTAAACCTAAAAGGCTCCTATTTCTAAAAGCGAGTGCAAAGATAATATATCTTTTTGTAAACACCAAATAAATCAAATAATTAATTTTGATAGCTCCGAAACTCTTTTCAAAGCAAAGCTTCTATCTCTAAAAGCGGGTGCAAAGATATGTTCTTTTTATATACCATCCAAACACTTTCATAAATAACTTATGTCAATTCTACACTTATATCTTTCAATCGGCACTTACAATCCATACTATCAATTAATTGACCCCTTTAAACATTTTCATTTTATTTTCAAAGTTCGTATATATGGTTCATTCAATACATCAAAAACAATGATATTTGCCAATTTATACCTACATTGCACCCTGAAATAAAAAGATAACTAAAGAAGTATACCCCTTATTACATTAATAAAAGACAGTTAATATGAACGGTGTTATTAAAATAGCTAAAAGATTTCTACCTCCTTATAAGAACTACATTATATTGAACCTTGTATTTAATATAGTGAATGCTTTATTAAATGTGTTTTCGTTTGCTTTAATCATACCTATATTACAAATACTATTTAAAGCAACTCCTGAATCTTATGATTTTATTGCCTGGAACTCACCAGACACTTCATTCTTAGACGCGGTAAAAAACAATGGTTATTGGTACATTGGTGATTTAATTAATACAAATGGTGCTGGATTCGTTCTTTTGTCATTAGCTATTATACTAATAGTGATGACAGCTTTGAAAACTGGAGCAGCATTTTTAAGCACATATTATGTTGTCCCAATTCGCACGGGAGTTGTAAAAGATATTAGAGACAATATAAATGATAAAATACTCGATCTACCTATCGCATTTTTCTCAGAGGAGAGAAAAGGCGATATACTAGCACGTATGTCGGGGGATGTAAACGAAGTAGAGAACTCGGTAATGAGCTCACTTGAAATGATGCTTAAAAACCCAATAATGATTGTTGTGTTTTTAACTACAATGCTTATTATAAGTTGGGAACTAACACTCTTTGTTTTTATTCTACTCCCAATAATGGGTTATATAATGGGTACAGTAGGAAAAAAACTGAAACGAAGTTCTTTTGAAGCTCAGAATAAATGGGGAGAACTAATGTCTCAGATAGAAGAAACGCTTGGAGGATTGCGCATAATAAAGGCATTTAATGCAGAACAGAAAATATCAGACAGATTCCATAAGGGAAGCGGCGAATTTAGACAAATGTCAAACCGTATAGCTCGCCGTCAATACTTGGCGCACCCAATGAGTGAGCTATTAGGTACAATAACCATAGCTATCGTTTTATGGTTTGGAGGTTCGTTAATCCTCAAAGACAACTCTTTGCTCGATGCTTCAGTATTTATATACTACCTCACAATATTTTACCTAATTATAAACCCTGCAAAAGATTTAACGAAAGCCTCATATGCTATTCAAAAAGGATTAGCATCAATGGATCGCATTGACAAAATACTTGATGCTGATAATAGTATCGTAGAAAAAGAGAACCCTAAAGAGATACACTTCCAACAAAACATTGAGTTTAAAGACGTATGGTTTAAATATCAAGATGATTGGGTTATAAAAGGGATGAGTTTGAAAATAGAAAAAGGAAGAACAATTGCACTTGTAGGACAGTCTGGCTCTGGTAAGTCAACCATGGTGGACTTACTCCCCCGTTTCTACGATATACAAAAAGGAGAAATAGATATTGATTCTGTAAATATAAAGGACCTATCATTAAAGAATCTACGTTCTCAAATGGGAAATGTTAACCAAGAAGCCATACTATTTAATGATACCTTCTTCAACAACATAGCATTTGGTGTAGAGAATGCAACATTGGAACAGGTGGAAGAAGCCGCAAGAATTGCCAATGCTCACGAATTTATAATAGCAACCCCAAAGGGATATGATACTAACATTGGCGACCGAGGAGGGAAGCTGTCTGGAGGTCAACGTCAACGTATAAGTATTGCTAGAGCGATACTAAAAAACCCTCAAATATTAATCCTTGATGAAGCAACATCTGCTTTAGACACAGAATCTGAGAAACTAGTACAGGAAGCTTTAGAGCGATTGATGAAAAATAGAACCACTATTGTAATTGCCCATCGCCTTTCAACAATAAAAAATGCAGACGAAATTTATGTTATCCATGAAGGAGAAATTGTAGAACAAGGGCCACACGATAAGCTTTATGAACAAGGAGGATTCTATACTAAGCTTTACAATTTGCAGCTATCTAATTAACGCGTTCTATCCATCGTATTATTAAATAAAAAGCTTGAAAATTAATAGGATGAAGTTTGTTTTTTTGGTTACAGTTGCGTAATCTAAATGTTATTCACTTTTATATTTACTCATCCACAACTTAGTAACTCGTCGATGTATATTGCTATAAAGCAGTGGATTTCGACATATAGCATCTACAGCAGTTCTAAAAAAGTGAATAATACTAGTAGCATGAGGTAATAAATTACAGCCTCTACTCCTTATATATATAATGACTGTTTTAACTATCCTATATACCTATATCATATAGGATATGCATAATAGACGTAGCATATATTGAAGATTAATCTTTTACAACTATTTCATTTGGTGTAATCACACAATCCATTTTATAATCATGTGGCTCAACTGGAATATTGTCTTTTAATTGAAAAGAGAAGCACACGCCAATGAGATAAGCATTATCTATAAGTGGCAACAATCCGTCGTAATAGGCTTTACCCCTTCCAAGTCTATTCAACTTTCTATCAAACACAACTCCAGGAATTACTCCCAAACCAATCTCCGAATAGTCGATGAAATCTGTTCCTGTAGGCTCTAATATACCATAGTCTGACAAGTGCAATGAATCTCTCCCTTTATATTCTCTGAGCACTAATTTGTCTTTTTCGACTACTGGGAGAATCATCTTTTTATCCTGTGCATGTTTTTCAATAAAATCGTGTGTAAACACTTCTCCTGCAAAGCTATAGTATGCAAGTATACATTTTGCCTCTTTAAAAGCATCTGTTTGAATCAACGTCTCAAATATTTGTGCAGAGAAACTGTTTAACTTCTCTTTGGTGTAACGCTTTTTCAACAACGCAATTTCATCTCTTAAAGACTGTTTCATCATCATACAACTTTATAATTAACACCTAACCAAATAGACACCTCTACAAAATACGGCTTGATAGCCGCCGCTACTTGTACTCTTCATTAACAATAGCACTTGTCGAAGCTTTTCCTGTTTCCAACAGCTCAACAGCTTTATTAACCAAGTCATCCGACTCTAAAAAAACAGGATAATAGCCATCGTAGCCCCAAAAATGCCTTACAATAAATCCTCTCAGAAGACTCTCAAGCAAATCTCTTGACTCGTTTATTAAATAAGGTCTTCTGCGTATACCTTTTGAGTCGGCATAGCTAACCAAATTAAGCAACAGTGGCTGAATCTTTAAATAATCGTTCAAATCAGTGTATGACTCAAATTTCTCAAGTTTTCTTCTATTTATATCTGTATAATATGCAGCATACTCTTGCACATAACCCTTACCCATTATAGAGTTGTAATAAGAGTTCATTACGGTAGAATCGCGTGGAATAAATATATCTGGCATAATTCCAGATCCACCATACACCGTTCTACCAGCAACTGTTTTATAGGGAGTCATATTTAAAGAATCGATATCATTTTCATAATTGCCTTGCATATAACGATATACAGCCTCCATTTGATATTCAGTGTTTTTCCCTTTCTCATAACTTCGCTGAATAGACCTTCCTGAAGCTGTATAGTATCTAGCCACAGTTAATCTCATTGCAGAACCATCTTCATACACACGTTGACTCTGAACAAGCCCTTTACCATACGAACGTCTACCAATAATAAGTCCCCTGTCGTTGTCTTGTATAGCTCCAGCAAATATCTCACTCGAAGAGGCACTCAGTTCGTCTATAAGCACTATTAAGTCATCTGTTTTGCATGTTCCTGTTCCGGTAGCATAGTTGTCTTTACGGGGAAAGTTGCGTCCTTCGGCATATACTATAAGGTTACCCTTTGGCAAAAACTCATTTGTCATAGAGGTTGCAGCATCTAAATACCCGCCTTCATTTCCGCGAAGGTCAACAATAAAAGACTTGCATCCTTGGCTTTTAAGCTTCGATATTGCTGAAATAAATTCATTAAATGTATTCGCTCCAAATTTCACCACCTTTATTAAACCAATTTCTTCAGTTATCATATAAGCAGCTTCAACGCTATTCACAGGTATATCGCCTCGTGTAACTGTAATCTCTATCAAATTAGGATTTGGCTCTCTATATATACCCAATGTTACTTTAGAGCCACTTTCACCTCTCAAATTCTCAGCAACACCTGCATTAGTAATAGCTTTACCTGCAACCAATGAGTCATTTACAGTAACAATTCTATCCCCTGGCATAATGCCAGCGGCTTCAGAAGGTCCACCATCAATAATACCCATTACCACTATTGTGTCTCTTTGTACAAAAAACTCAACCCCAATACCCGAAAAGTGCCCCTCTAAATCTTCCGTCAATCGCATCATTTGCTCCGATGTAAAATATCGAGAGTGAGGGTCTAAGCCCTCAACAATATTAGGAATAGCTTCCTCTAGAAATGCAGCCATATCGATTGAATCAACATACGATTCGTCGATATAACGAAGAACAGAGTTGAATTTACTCGACCCTGACCCTCCGCTACTGAAGTTAAAAACAGAGTAGGTATTCCCAATCAATATCCCAATAGCAATGCCAAGAGTAATCAACAAGGGAATCCAAGCTCGTAATCTTTTTTCGGTGTTCATCTATAATTTTATTATAACTCTACTTTGTTTTGCATGTCAATTGCATTCAAAACAAAGCATCAATCATTCTCTAAATCAACGTATATAATCTCTATGTCAGCACGTTGTAGAAGCTCCACTCCATCGCTCAAACGATATGAATTGGCATATACTACACGCGTTATACCCGACTGAATAATTAGTTTTGCACACTCAATGCAAGGAGAAGAGGTTACATACATGGTAGCGCCCTCACTACTATTGTTTGAGCGTGCCACTTTGGTTATTGCATTTGCCTCAGCATGAAGCACATAGGGCTTTGTTTCATTGTTCTCATCTTCACACACATTCTCAAAACCCGATGGTGTGCCATTGTATCCATCAGATATAATCATTTTGTCTTTCACCAAAATAGCTCCTACCTGACGTCGCTTACAATAAGAATTCTCAGCCCAAATAAGAGCCATACGCATATAACGCTTATCTAGCAATAGTTGTTTGTTTTTATTATTATCCATAGTGATTTACATTATATTGTAGCAATAAGACTCATATCAAGCCCTTTAACAGAATGAGTGAGTGCACCTACAGAAATATAATCAACTCCTGTTTCGGCATAACTCCTAATAGTCTCACTAGTAATTCCACCCGAAGACTCCAACTCTACTCGACCATTTACAATCTGTACTGCTTCTTTAGTTGCAGCAGGTGTAAAATTGTCGAGCATTACTCTGTCAACCCCTCCAGCACGCAATACCTCATTGAGCTCGTCTATATCACGAACCTCAACTTCTATTTTCAATGATTTGTTTTTTTCTTTCAAGTAGTTTTTAGCTCCTCCAACTGCGTTCTCTATACCTCCTGCAAAATCGATATGATTATCTTTCAACAAAATCATATCAAACAATCCAATTCTATGATTCACGCCGCCTCCCAGTCTCACTGCTTGTTTTTCAAGCATTCGCATTCCTGGTGTTGTTTTTCGTGTATCCAAAATCTTTGCACCAGTTCCTTCTACAAGGGCAACATATCTGTTGGTTGCTGTAGCTACACCACTCATTCGCTGCATAATATTCAGCATTAAACGCTCGGCTTGTAAAATTGATTGTACTTTTCCCTCCACAGTAAAAACCACATCTTTGGGCTTAACACTTGAACCATCTTTTATAAGAACATCAATTTTAAGTTGTGGGTCAAGCTTATGGAATACTTTTATGGCTACATCAACTCCAGCCAATATACCCTGCTCTTTAATCACGAGTGAAACCTTTCCAATATCACTGCTAGGAATGCTACACAATGTAGTATGGTCGCCTTCTCCAATGTCTTCGGCAAATGCTAAGTCGATTAATTTATCAATAAGATGTTCCATCTAAAGTGTCGTTTATTAATTATAAAAGGAATAAAAACTGAGAGCTTTCCTCAATTTATATTAAACTGCTGAATTTATGGGTGCAAAAT
>DUVZ01000035.1 GCA_012840785.1 Bacteroidales bacterium | reverse complement strand
TGACTCTGGAGGGGCTTTATATTACGAAGAACGCATCTATAAATACAACACAAAAACCAATAAACTAGAAGTGGAGGAGGTAAATGGTAGAGATGGTTCTTCTACATACACGTTAAAAAAACCCTTTAGCATTCCACAAGATTCTATAGATATGTTGTATAAAAATGAAACAAGCTATTGGGAAAACTGGTATTAATATAGTATTGGCTTCAAAAAACTTTCAGCGCCTTTTACTATAGTAGCAAACAAAAACAACTCGCTAATAACAACCTTGCCATGATAATAAATCATTATAGAAAACAGCCCTTAATATATATTGAACCTAGCTATAACAAAGAGTTCAACGAGGCAATAGCTGATAACTATAACTTTATTGTAGATAGTTTTAATGGGTATGATATTCCTTTTGTTTACCTGCCAAAACTATTAACGGATAGCCACTTCAACAGGGTGCTGGGTTACAACCAACCTCATCTTGAAAAAAATCATGACTACTCTGACAAACTATACCATGTAATAAGCAATAGTCTGAACCTGAATTTAGATACCCCTGCACTTATCTTCCTATCGGAGAGTGGAAAGGTTGAACATAAGTTTGATTTGACATCTACAAAGGTGTTTACTGCACCTAATAATTTGTTTTTATTTGCAGAACATATAAACAATACAATCCATCCGCCCATAGATGAGGAGCAGTCTATTAAAGAGAGTTCTGATATACAATTTAGAATAGGAAGAGAAGAGAAGTTGTTTGAATCATCTTTTGACTATACTCTTGATATTCCATCAAAGAAAGATTCTTTAGCTAAATCACACAAAAAGAAATCATCACTTGATGCATTCAAGAAAAAGAAAAAGACTGCAGATGAGCTATTTGAAGAGGAGGCTTTTAAGATACCCGGTGATTTGCAACAACAAATTGAAGAGCTAAGTCAGGCTGGCTACCTATCGCACTTGATAAAATACCTGGAGATGCTACAGCAAACAACCCGAAGGCTGAGTCGACTAAAAATTACAAACGACCACAGGATATATCTGATGGACTACGAGATGAAAGAGGTGATAATGAGTCCACTGCCCAAAGCGCTATACCTTCTTTTTTTAAATCATCCACAAGGCATCTCTTTTAAAGAGCTACCTGATTATCGAGCAGAGTTAATGGAGATATATAAAAATATATCGCTAAGAGAAAATCCCATAAAAGCAAGACGAAGCATAAGAAAATTAACCGATCCGCTTGACAACTCTGTTCATGAAAAGTGCTCTAGAATAAGGGCAGCTTTTTTAAGCGTAGTGGCTGAAGATATTGCTAAAAACTACTTTGTAACAGGTGACAGAGGCGAACCCAAAAAGGTGTTGCTGAACAGAGAGCTAGTTATATACACCAAATAAAACAGATTGCAAGGCTTGCAAATCTCCAAAACCGATTCTTATTACATATATCTTTGTGGTACAAACTTTTTAAAACCCAATGGATATGGAAAAGAATTATTTGAAAATTATTTTTGTAATTGACGAAAGTGGCTCTATGCAAGGCACAGAATCTGATGTAATTGGTGGATTTAACAACTTTATTAAAGAACAAAAATCGAAGCCCTATGGCAATGTAGATGTAACGCTCTATAAGTTTAATAACGAAAGTAGCAGGGTTTTTAGAGACCTTCCGTTGGAGAGAATTCGCACACTAGACGCTAGAGATTACAGTCCGGGTGGACTTACAGCTCTTTACGACACAATTGGAATTGCTATTAATGAGGCTGAAGCACACCTGAGCTATCTTAAGAAAGAGGATAAACCTGATATGGTGATGATGGTGATAATAACTGATGGACAGGAAAATGCATCTCGTGAATATAGTTCACATAGAGTAAAAGAGCTGATTGAGAAACATGAGAAGAGTGAAGCATGGCAATTTATATACCTTGGTGCCGACTTGAGTAGCTTTGCAGATGCCGATACCTTGGGTATAAGACACAGAGCATCGTCGAGTAAAGCAAATCTAAAAGAAAAATTTGGACAAGTTTCTGAACATACAGTATATTTCAGAGAGGCAAAAAACCTAAATGCCAATATGGATGAATATGTAGCAAAGTTTATCGAAGACTTAGATGATAAACAAGGCGACTAGGAGTAGGTGTTGATAAAACCCTGAGAGCTTAATAAAGCCCTGATAACTAATGAGCGTTATTCATATATTCCCTATTTTAGATGTTGCTTTGCTGTGCTATACAATATCTAAAGTAGGGAATATGTTTTTACACTTTCCAAAACAGCTATTTCTCAATTAAAACGAAAAAGCATTGAAGCCTATCGTTAGCTTCAAAACTGGATAAAACTTATAATCTTTCAACACGTCGTTTATGTCATCAATCACAACACGAACCTCTCTATCCACATCAGCAACAATTTTATTTACCTCTGTGTTTATTTCATTGAAATAGGTATCCTTATGCTCTTGTGTAACATTTGGTCCAAAGTCTATATTTGCCGCATTGAGACCAGAGGGCATAGTGTGAACCAGCGTAAATTTCCCCACATAATATGCACCAAGTTCTAAAGCAAAAGATACGCGCTTGTTTTGAGGAACAAAACTACCCAAACCGATACCTACATAGGGTATAATTGAGTTGTTGTAATCGATATCGATAATAAAAGGACCTACATCAGCCTTGTGGATAATGGGTTTAACCATGCCAACCGTTGGTACATCCTTACCCTCAAACACAACATCGGTTGCTAGAATTCCTGTTGCTTCTGAAGAGAATAGAGATTTACCCAAACCTGCAGTTACATAAAAAAGCTTGAAGGGCTGATAACCAACGGCTACCGAAATTGCCCCTGTTTTAAATCTACCCTCGGTATTAAACACTATATCGTTTCCATATGGATTAGATATGGTGACATTTACATCTTCACCAACAAAACTCTCTAGCCTGTTTGATGAAAGATTAAGGGAGAGATACTCGACTCCTGCTTTTACTGCAAACTTCTTTGTTGGTCTGAAATACAAATCGGCGCCAATTCCGTTTGTAGATGCTTTAAGAGAGACACCCATTTGCCTTTCAAAATCGTTTGATTGAGAATAGGACAAAGCTGAAAACAGTACTGCAACAACTAATAACAATGTTTTTTTGCTCATAACCTTTGGTTTTAAAATGGTTAGCACTATAAGCTTCAAAACAAGAAAAGCTACTTAATGTTCACAATATTTCACCTATATATCAATTTATCATACTATTGCATACCACCACAACAGTTATTTGTGCTAAGCTAACAAAGAGACAGCGGGTGTAAAAAATGCTTTGTATAGATTAAAAAAATGAACATTATTTGCAATTTATGGTTAATAGATAGGTTGTGACAACACACACTCATGAACAGGTGAAACAGACCGATTGACTGTTGCATTGAAATAAATAACACTTTTCCATGCAACCTTTTGAAAGAAAACAAGTCTATATAGATAGAGACAAGACAATTAAAACACTAAAAAATATAACTATGAAGAAAATTTTACTTGCATTAGCTATAATGCCACTACTTTTTGTGGCATGCTCTAGTGATGATGATCCATCAACTGCCGATTTTGACTACTCAATAGACCTGCTCTACGGTGAGTGGCGTGCTACAAATATAGAGTCGATAGGCTCTATAGACCTAACAACTCCATTAAATGAGCTGTATGCTGCACCTACTTATCTTAAATTCAACAAAGATGGCACCCTTGAAGGTGAAGGTCTGTTTGGTGAAGGAACTGGTAAGTATAGCACCAGAGAAAAATCGATACACACCTCTATTGGCAAAACCAAAAAAAGCTTTGAGGTGGTTTCGCTGCAAGCAACCACTGCAAAAGTTAAACTAAGTGCTAAGGGATTGGGTACACCTCTTATACCTGATAATGCGGGAGAGATAATTGTAACTTTAAGAAAAAACTATCCACGCACTTTTAATTTTGATTTTGACATCAAATTACTTTACGGTAAATGGCGTGCTGTAAGTTTAGAGGGACTGCCTGAAGGTGCTGTTGATTTAACGCACCCACTTGTTACACCAACTTATCTGACGTTTGAAGAAAAAGGCATCTTAGTTTCCGAAGGCTATTTTGGAAATGAAACAGGAAGATATAGCACTGAGGATAAAAAAATTTACACACTAATTGATAAAAACAGACTTGATATGGAGGTAACGGCATTAGCAGCTGGAACTGCACGAGTGAAGTTTAATCCAACAGGCATCGATTTTGGAGGACTAATTCCTGGAGATACTAAAACAATAACTATAGTGCTGAAGAAACAGTAAATAAAATAGATATAAAACAGACTGCTGCTTATTTGCAAATGGCACTGTCTGTAATTTAGCAATACTATAGAAGCGAGAAAAGAACAACACTTTTCTCGCTTTTTTGTTGGGTAGCATTAAAGCATCACATTATAAGCAATCTATCTTCATCCTCCCTACCCCTAACAAATATCAACCACAATATCATTTGACAGTTATAAACAATATACATACCTTTGCCGCAAACTTTTTTAAGGGTAGCACGTTTAATATTTTAAGCACACTTAAATAACTAACAACAATCAACTACTACAATGTCAATATCAATAGAGAATTTTGTGAAAGCCATATACTTACAAGAGCAACGGCAGGGTGAAGATACACGTCCTGGCACATTGGCAAAAGTGCTTGATATATCTAACGCTGCCACCACAGATATGGCACGAAGCCTGGCACAAAAAAACTTAGTAAACTACACCAAGTATCAAAAGCTATCGCTCACACCCCAGGGTAAAGAGCTTGCATTAAGCATATTGCGCAAGCATAGATTGTGGGAGGCTTTTTTGAGCAAAACACTAAACTTGACGCTCCACGAAATACATGAGGAGGCTGAACGCCTGGAGCATGCAACATCTAACTTTTTAGCAGATAAGATAGATGAATATCTAAACTATCCTGCTGCTGACCCTCACGGCGACCCCATCCCTTGTAGTAGTGGTAAAGAGCAACTAAACAAGAATGCCATTGTGCTATCCGAAGCCGAAGTTGGAAAAGTGTATAACATAGTGCGTCTATTTAGCTCCAATCGCCACTTCTTCGACTTTTGTGCAGCAAACAATATTACTATTGGAACAACAGTGCAAATTGAAAATAGTTTCGAAGAGATGAAGATGATAGAGGTGAGCATAGATAAGAAGCAACTACTATTGAATGAAGAGTTTACAAATATAATATACGTAGAAACAAAAGAATAACATAGAATGACAAAGAGAATTAAAATTCTATTACTAACAGCAATTGCTTTAATGGCTTCATCGCTTGTGATGGCGCAACTAAAGTATGAAAAAACAGACGCCAATGTGTTTGGACATGTTACATCGAACAATAAACATGTGCCCTTTGCCAATATACTTGTAAAGGGAACCAATAGAGGTGTTTCTACCGATGAAACAGGCCACTACATGCTTATAGACCTTCCTGTGTTGGTAGGCAAACGCTTGTAGCAAAATTTATTGGATATAAAGACCAAGAGATAGAGGTGGAGTTGGAAGCTGGCAAAACCATTGAGATTGATTTTGATTTAGAGTCCGAGACAATGTCGCTTGATGAAGTGGTGGTTACAGGCACAAAAACATTTCAACGCAAAACGCAAGCACCAGTAATTGTGAATGTGCTGGGCAAAAGCACACTACAAGCAGTAGAAGCCAACAATATAGCCGAAGGTCTTAACTTTCAACCTGGATTGAGGGTAGAAACTGATTGTCAAACATGTAACTACACACAATTACGAATGAATGGATTGGGTGGTAGCTATTCGCAAATATTGATGAATAGCAGACCTATATTTAGTCCATTGATTGGTTTGTATGGATTGGAAGAGATTCCTGCAAATATGGTTGAACGGATAGAGGTTGTTCGAGGTGGAGGATCGGCATTGTATGGCTCAAGTGCCATTGGTGGAACGGTGAATGTGATAACACAGATACCTACCAAAAACTCTTACGATTTGAGCTATGCCTACCACAATATAAATGGTAGAGCCAACGACAATGTGCTAAATGGAAACGTAAGCATTGTAAATAAAAAGAGAAATG
>DUVZ01000350.1 GCA_012840785.1 Bacteroidales bacterium | reverse complement strand
TTTTACACCCCTCTATCTGCAAGGATATGCGCAAAGTTGGGAGGTGTTGGTCTTTGTTGTGGGACTAATATTAATTGTCTTTGAAATATTTGTGGTTCCTGGTTTTGGCATTACAGGTATAAGTGGCATATTTTTTGTTGTTGCAGGACTTTTTTTAGCGCTTATCGGCAATATCCATTTCGACTTCAAAGGCATCCCTCCTTATCAGTTCAATCAGGCTGTGTTGACATTGATTGCAGGACTTGGATTCGGAGTTGGGCTTATTATATATATGTCTAGCAGAATTGGCAAAAAAGGGGTCTTTAGAAAAGTGGCTTTACAGGCAGATCAAGAGGGTTATTACTCCGTTCCCATGGAGCCCGATGCCTTGGTAGGCAAAACAGGATTTGCTGCAACCGTTTTGCGTCCATCGGGGAAGGTAATTATCGATGGAGAGTATTACGATGCTGTTGCCGACAAAGGGTTTATCGATAAAGGCGATGAAGTGATTGTGCGAAGGTATGGGAGTTTTCAGCTTTATGTAATAAAGGTGTAATTGAAGCAACATTCCCATTTACTCTTTTGCGGATGGGATGGTTAGAAATATAAGAAAAATATATAAGATGAAGTTTATAGCTATAATTCCTGCTCGCTACGAGTCAAGCAGGTTTCCTGGTAAGCCACTAGTAGATATGGATGGTAAACCAATGATACAGAGGGTATACGAACAGGTAAAGAAATCGATCAACGATGTGTATGTTGCTACTGATGATGAGCGCATAATGGTGGCAGTGGAGAGCTTTGGTGGAAAAACGGTAATGACTTCTGTTGACCATAGAAGTGGCACAGATAGATGCAACGAGGCATACAAGAAAATTGGACAACCATTTGATGTGGTGCTAAACATACAGGGCGATGAGCCATTTATAAATCCAGAGCAGATTGATATACTTAAAGCATGTTTTACGGATAGCTCAGTAGAAATTGCAACTTTGGTAAAGCCATTTGACAAAAACACTGAGCACAATGTATTGAAAAATCCATCTACTCCTAAGGTGGTTATATCCGAAAAGCTTGAAGCTATCTACTTTAGCAGGTCTATTATTCCTTTTCTACGTGATGCGCAGGAACCTAATTGGGCAAGTTTGCACACCTTTTATAAACATATTGGTATTTACGGATATCGTACAGATGTATTGAAGCAGATAACACAACTGTTGCCTGGTGTGCTTGAGCAAGCCGAATCGCTTGAGCAACTGAGGTGGATAGAAAACGGATATAAGATAAAGGTGGGGATTACTACTTTTGAAACAATTGGTATAGATACTCCCGAAGATTTGCAAAAAGCAATAGACTATATGCGTTTGCACAAATAATTGGTGATTAGAGATAACGCTAAAATAATAAAGCTTCGATTGAATCAATCGAAGCTTTATTATTTTCTTGTTTTCCTTGTTTTTTAGCTCTTTAGCTCTTTTAGCTCTTCGCCATAAGCTGCTTTTTTAGCAAATAAGAAAATAAAGAAAGGAACTACTAAAAGAGCAATTAACCAAACGATGTTTCCAGTTTTTGAATCTTTTAAGTTGTTTACAAAAATATGACCCAAGAAACCTTCAATAACTACCAACAAGCCTATCGCCAATGTTGTGTTGTTTGTTACTCCATCTTGTGTTAAAAATGGAATTACTAATATAAGTACGCCGATAATCATAACCAGCACTCCGATGTTTTTGGCAAATTCTTTCATGTATCTGTTTTATTATTGTGAGTTTATATTCGTAACACAAATAAACACAAAATTCAACACATAAAGAAATAATTCATCGGAAAAATTATGAATAAGGCGAATAATAAATTTTTTCATGAAGTTTTGCTCTGCATTTGAGCATTTATTCTTTTAAATAATTAAATTTGCATGTAATGCTCAGCCTTAGTTAATATCAATGTTTGTGTAGTATGAAGCGAACTCTCATTTTTTTGTATCAATGGGTTATTCTTGCCCCAGTTTTCATTGTGCTTACTTTTATTACAGCAATCATAGTAATAGTGTTTTCTTCAATTTTTGGCAATAAGTATTGGGGATACTATCCTCCTAAATGGTGGTCGAGAATGGTGTGCTGGCTCTCTTTTTGCAGGGTAAAATCTAGTGGACACCAACATTTAGATAAAAACACCTCTTATGTGTTTGTTGCCAATCATCAAGGAGCATTTGATATTTTTCTTACTTATGGGTTTTTAAATCACAATATTAAATGGATACAAAAAGCACCCCTTCGGAAATTGCCTTTTGTTGGCAAAGCTTCAGATATTGCAGGGCATATTTTTGTTGACAATAGTAGCATCACTTCGCGCATCAATACTATGGTAGAGGCTAAAAAGATATTGGAAGGTGGAGTTTCTTTAATTATATTTCCCGAAGGAGCTCGCACTAAAAATGGCAAGCTTGGTGCTTTTAGGCGAGGCGCTTATAGAATAGCTTTAGATATGGGGTTGCCTATTGTGCCTGTTACTCTTAACGGTCCTTATGATGTGATGAAGAGGAACACATACACGTTGCATCCTAGCAAATTGGAGTTGACTATCCATCAACCCATTCCTACCAAGGGTTTGCAAAAAGAGGATATCGCAACGTTGATGGATCAGACGAAAGAGACTATTCACTCGGCGTTGTGGGAGAAATACAAATAGGTTTAAATTAAGAAGGAAGAATTTGTGTCTTGTTCTGAAATTGGTTGACATGGTTGACATAAATAACTAAAGCAACAGTCATCATCAACAGCAGTATATTATTAGCGCATCCTAAAAGCGACTTGTTATCACTGTGTTTGATAAAAAATAATCGGATCACATAAAACTTCATGTGATTAGTTTTCCTATATCATAATAGTAAGGGACTGTTTTTTGTGGTATAGGTATAAAAAAAGATTGGTTGTCTCGCGACAACCAATCTCCATTGTTAACCTTAAATCTAATACCATGAAAAACACAGTGCAAATATATAGGTCTGTTTTGAA
>DUVZ01000349.1 GCA_012840785.1 Bacteroidales bacterium | reverse complement strand
TCTTGAACATGCCCGGGAAGTATACCGAAAGCTACAATGCCCCTTGGGAAGATATAGCAACAGTAAACATGCGTTGGAGTAGCTCTTCGAACAAATTTAAAGTGCAAGACACTTATAAAATAGGCAGCCTAATTAGACAGGACGACATCAAGCATATCACAGCAGACTATCTGATTTCCAATATAGATTTAGCATTTCAGGTTTGGAACGACAAACCGTGGGGCAAGTATATTTCGTTTGATACCTTTTGTGAAGATATCCTTCCTTACAGGATTGGCACAGAACCATTAGAGAGTTGGAGAGAAAAAGTTCTTGCCAGTTTTGCTGATGTAAATAATATGCTAAAAGAAGATTCAACAATAACGGCAGTAGAAGCCTGCAAAAGAGTAAATGATATTTTGCCCCGATTTCGTATGGATAAGGACTTCTCAAACATGAGCTTTACTCAACTAATGGCTACAACAAGAGGTTTATGTGACAGTCAGTCGGCATTAGCCACATTTGTAATGAGAGCACTGGGTATTCCTGTAACAATTGACTTTACACCACAGTGGAATAATCTCCCTACAGGACATGATTGGAATAGCGTTTGTGACAGTGCTGGACAACATATCTCTTTTATGGGTACATAGACCAATCCTTACGAATCACATCAGGGCAATACACTTCAGAAAGCAAAAGCATATAGAAACACATTCAGAAATATTAAGGTCACCTATACAGAAGAGATGGATACCCCCTCACCATTTTACAAAAACTTGTATGACATATCATCAGAGCATAACGACATGATTAATGTTTCGCTACCTCTTAAAAATAAATTCAAACAAAATGAAGAAAACATTTATCTTTCTCTCTTCTATGATTTTGAGTGGCGTATAACTGGTCATACCAATGTTGACTCTGACAGTATTTATTTTCAACATATCGGAAAAGACATTCTTTACATACCTGTTTACTATACAAATGAAAATCAAACACCTGCTGGTGAGCCGTTTTACATAGATGATAGTGGGGAGATACATTCTTTAACATCCAGTTCTCGCGATAGTTTGATATCATTCAGCTCAATAGCTTCGGAAAATGATATGCCATTGAATTGGCGAATGGTGAATGGGGTCTTTGAAAGCTCGAAAAACCTTGATTTTTTAGATGCTAAAATCATATATACAATATCGGAAACTCCAGAACTTTACAATAAAGTGACATTTAAACAACCTCATACGAGTCGATATATTCGATATAAATCAGCCATAGGTAATTGTAACGTTTCGGAAATAATTTTTTTTAATTCTTCAGGTAAAGAGCTCAAAGGCGTACACATAGGTCTTGCTGGATCTCACGAGAATTTAGGCGATACTGGTGACAAAGCTTTTGACGGAGATATTACCACATTCTATGACGCAATGGACATAGATAATTCTTGGACAGGTTTAGATTTTGGAGAACAAAAAGAGATAGCAACTATATTTTACTCTCCACGACTTTCAGGCGTAGGGGTTTATAAAGGTTATGAATATGAACTGTTTTGTTGGACAGACAACGGGTGGAAATCGATAGAGACCAAGGTTGCAACTGA
>DUVZ01000348.1 GCA_012840785.1 Bacteroidales bacterium | reverse complement strand
TTATATGGCATACGCAGTCTCAACCCATTGTTTATAATGAATTTCACACCAATGCCATCTATTTAAAGAATATCTATTAGTCATTTGTTAGTCTTTTATAACTGCAAATTTAGACTATCTTTTCAAATAAACAATCTTTTTGTCTGTTTTTTTAGTGCTATCTCTATTCTTCGCTTTGTAGTTTGGTGTCGGTATTTGCATTCTAGATTTTATATACTAAATGTATGTTTTGTACTGTAAGCAACCATATTGCTATGTTTTATCATTTTTTTCGGCTTATTTATACAATAATGGATGTGCTGATTCGAAATTTATACTTAGATTTGCACAATAGTTATCTTAATGTGCACTATTTATGTCTACAGTTAATACAAGACAGTTGTTGATGGAAAAAGCAAGACAGTTATTTGCTAAGTCGGGCTTTGAGAATACAACTATGAACGATATAGCCGAAGCTTCTCAACGAGGCAGGCGTACGCTGTACACATACTTTAGTAGCAAAAAGGAGATTTACAACGCGGTTGTTGAGTCGGAACTAGAAAGTATGTATATCAAACTAAGTAGTACAGTATCGAAAGAGCATACTGCAAGCAACAAGTTGATGTTGTTTTTTCTTACCCGATTAGAAATTGTGAAAGAGGTGGTAACTAGAAATGGCACCTTGCGTGGTGATTTCTTCCGTGATATATTTCGTGTTGAAAATGTGAGGAAAACATTTGACAAACAAGAAATTCAACTTCTTAAAAAAATATTAGATGAAGGGGTTGCAAGGGGCGAGTTTGAGATAGTTGACACAACAAATACTGCTCGAATACTTCACTTTGCGCTTAAGGGACTGGAAGTTCCCTATATAAGGGGTCTTATGACAAATGACCCAAAAGATACTATCGATCGCGATATAGTAGCCAATATAATATTCCAAGGTATAACAAAAAAGTAGATAATGTTTTTGTTGAACCAAAAAATATAAAAACTGTAAATATGAAATTATTAGAAGGAAAAACAGCACTGATTACTGGTGCAGCACGTGGTATAGGTAGAGCTATTGCAATTCGCTTTGCAGAGGCAGGGGCTAATGTAGCTTTTATTGTACGTAAAGTTGATGAAAATATGCAATCTGCTGAAGCTGAAATTGCAGCTTTTGGGGTAAAGGTAAAACCATATGTTTCTGATGCAGCCGATTTTGAGGCTACACACAAGACGGTAGCACAAATTAAAGAAGATTTTGGGTCGATAGATATTCTAGTTAATAATGCAGGCATTACACGGGATGGTCTGATGATGCGAATGACCGAAGAGCAATGGGATTCGGTAATATATGTAAACTTAAAGTCTGCTTTCAATTTCACCCATGCTGTTACTCCTATTATGATGCGCCAAAAAAGTGGTAGCATTATCAACTTATCTTCAGTGGTAGGAATATCGGGCAATGCTGGGCAAGCAAACTACTCTGCTTCTAAAGCGGGTGTAATTGGTCTTACAAAATCTATGGCAAAAGAGATTGGTTCGCGTGGTGTGCGTGTAAATGCAATTGCACCAGGATTTATTGATACTGACATGACAGGAGCTTTATCAGACGAGGTGCGCAAAGAGTGGGCAAAACAGATACCATTGCGCCGCGCTGGTACTGCCCGAGAGGTAGCAGATGTAGCTATGTTTTTAGGTTCTGATATCTCAACTTATGTAAGCGGACAAGTTATTAATGTGTGTGGAGGAATGGGGGCTTAATAGCTTTTTAAAACAGATATAGATCTGCTTGTGATTCGTACTTTAGTAGTATGTTTCACTCAAAAGTAGATGAAAATAGTAGAGATGTAATTGATAATTGCATCTCTTTTTTTGTAAAAAAGTTGCTATGTTTGTATAATACAAAAAATAAATAGCAAAATATTGAATATATGAAAGTGCTGTACGAAGACAACCATATAATTGTTATAAATAAAGCATCGTCCGAAATTGTACAAGGCGATAGAACAGGCGATAAACCCTTGTCGGAAAAGGTGAAAGAGTATTTGAAAGAGAAATACAACAAACCTGGCAATGTTTTTTGCGGTGTAACGCATCGGTTAGACCGTCCAACTAGTGGAGTTGTTGTTTTTGCAAAAACTAGCAAGGCTTTGACGAGGCTCAACAAAATGTTTAGAGACGATGAGGTGGATAAAACTTATTGGGCTATTGTGCAAAATCGTCCAGCAAGTGACAGAGCCACACTGACTCACTATCTTATTAAAGATAATAAAAGAAACAAATCGACTGCCTACAATACGGAGAGGAAGAATACTAAAAAGGCTGTTTTGCATTACTCTCTTATCAACCAATCTGAAAATTATCACCTGCTTGAAGTAAAGCTAGAGACTGGACGCCACCACCAGATACGTGTGCAACTAGCTAAAATAGGATGCCCAATAAAGGGTGATTTGAAGTATGGAGCTACACGTTCAAATCGCGATGGGAGCATTAGTTTACATGCTCGTAGCATATCGTTTATACATCCTGTATCGAAAGAAAAAGTAGATATAATTGCACCTGTGCCTGATGATAATTTGTGGAAGGTGTTTGAGAAAAATGTGGGGTAGGGTTTGTAGAGAGATGTACAATTAATTGCATTGCAGCTACAAGAATGGTGGTATATCATCTCTTTTACTTACTTTCTTTTCTTTTTTTGATATAAAAACCATACATTTGCAAGAATAAAAAAATAATCAAGATAATTCAAAATATGAAACCAACTTTATTAGTATTAGCAGCCGGTTTAGGCAGTCGTTATGGAGGCTTAAAACAATTGGATGGATTAGGTCCAAATAGTGAAACAATTATGGACTACTCGATTTACGATGCTGTGAAGGCAGGATTTGGGAAGGTTGTTTTTGTTATTCGTGAAACATTTGAGGAGGAGTTTAGAGAGAAAGTAGCGAAAAAATATGAACACCTAATTTCTATAGAGATTGTTTTTCAAGAGTTAGACAATTTGCCTGAAGGATTTGAGCTAAATCCCGACCGTGTGAAACCATGGGGTACTAACCATGCTTTAATGATGGGAAAAAGTGTAATAAATGAGCCATTTGCAGTAATTAATGCTGATGATTTTTATGGAAGAAAAAGCTATGAGGTGATGGCTAGCTTTTTGACTCAACTAGAAGGCAGCAAAAACAAATACTGTATGGTAGGGTATAGAGTAGGTAACACTCTCTCTGAAAGCGGTGCTGTGGCACGTGGTGTGTGTGAAACTGATGAAAAGAGCAATCTTACAGGTATTGTAGAGCGTACACAAATAAAGAGAATTGATGGTGTAGTGAAATTTAAAGATGAGAATGATGAGTGGATTTCTATTCCTGACAATAAGCCCGTATCGATGAATATGTTTGGTTTTACACCAGATTATTTCGAGTATTCGGACCAGTTTTTTGTTGACTTCTTGAAAAAGAACGAAGAGGAGTTGAAGGCTGAGTTCTTTATCCCTACTTTGGTAAATGACTTAATTGTTGATGGGAAAATTGAAATGAGAGTACTAGATACAACAGCACAATGGTTTGGAGTTACATACATAGAGGATAGGCCTGTTGTGGTGAGCAAATTAAAAGAGCTAGTAGATAAGGGTGAGTATCCCTCTCCATTATTTTAGCAAAGCAATATTGTATTTGATTAATCAAAATGTAATATCTGAATGATCATTAACTGTTAGCACATATATAATTAAAAAATGTGTTGATTAATGCGAGATAGGGAGTGTTTTGTGGAGCATGTGTTGCTAATCAGAACACTCTTTTTTTTAATGCTGGGGTTATATATATCGACTCATTATATCGATAAACTATTGGAGCACTGTTTTTTTGATATACTTTAATTTTTTTGCAACGAGGTTGATTGTGCAACTTATGTCAGTTTTGTTTTGTAGTGGTGACTTATTTATAATGAAAAAACAAAAACAGCATCGAATCTTCCTCAAAGTGGCTCTTTGTGCTCATTGTTTATGATTATATGTTATATAACACATACTCCTAGATATGATTATTGATTTAGATGTGTTATTTTTACACCAATATTAAAACTCACATCTCAAAATAGCTATAAATATATGGATTCTATCGAAAAAAAGACAAAAAGTGGACTTGTAGTTGATAAGTTCCAAAAAGTAATTGATAATAAAAAGACCAATCTATTTATCCTCACCAATACAAATGGTTGTGAATTGACCGTTACCAACTATGGAGCAAAAATTGTTTCGCTTATGATACCCGATAATAAAGGGTTATTGGTTGATGTTGTAACAGGACACGACTCTATTGATGATTATATAACATCGGGAGAACCATATTTTGGAGCAGTATGTGGACGAACAGCCAATAGAATAGCTAAGGGGATGTTTCAGCTTGATGGTAAAACATATTCATTGGCTGTAAATAATGGTCCTAATAGTTTACATGGTGGTATAAAAGGCTTCAATGCTGTAGTTTGGGATGTGAAAGAGATTCTCGACAACTCTATTAAATTGCAATATCTATCTGTGGATGGAGAGGAGGGGTATCCAGGAAACTTAACTGTAACTG
>DUVZ01000347.1 GCA_012840785.1 Bacteroidales bacterium | reverse complement strand
CTAAAACTCTTGCTGAATTTGGAATTGATGGAGTTGACTTAGAAAACCTATCCTTCAATTGGGATACAGTTAAAAAGAGATCAAAAAAGATTACTAAAAGACTAACGGCTGGTGTAAACTTTCTTCTTAAAAAGAATGGCGTTGAAGTAATAAATGGAACTGCCAAAGTTGGTAGTGACAAGAGCGTATATGTTGATGGCAAAAAGATAACAGCCGAAAACATTATTGTAGCTACAGGCTCGAAGCCTAAAAAACTAGACGCAAAGCTAGAAGATGCTCCAAGTGTGGAGATGCAAAAACTTTTCGACATTAAGGAGATTCCTGAAAATATTGTAGTGACTGGAAACCACATTTCTGCAGTAGAAATGGCACAGTTTTTTAAAATGATTGGCAAAAAAGTAACCCTTGTTGCCAACAGCGATTACTTCTTGCATGGTATCGATCAATACCTCATCGAGTATATTACCAAAGACATTGCTGCAAAAGGTATAGAGTTGATAACCGACAGCTACCCTTCTAAATATTTAGAAGGAAAAGTAACTGTGGGAGACAAAAAAATTAAATGCGACTTATTACTCAATTGCAACTCACGCAAAGCAGTTATACCCGAAAGTGAAACTCCGCTGGAGCTAACAGAGCGTGGATTTATTAAGACCGATAAAGACTTTATGACAAACATGCCAGGTGTATATGTAATTGGTGATGCAAGTGGTAAGAGTTTTGTTGCACACATGGCTTCTGCACAAGGTATTCATGTTGTAAATAAGATAAAAGGTATAAAATCGAACTTCGATTACTCATCTTACCCTATCAACATGTACACTAGCCCAGAGATATCGCAAATAGGTTTAACGGAGGAGATGGTAAAAGAAGAGGGATATGATTATAAAATAAACGAATTCCCGCTATCTGCTAATGCTAAAGCTATGATTGAAGGCAGCAGCGAAGGCTTCATTCGTATGATTTCGGACAAAGAATATGGACAAGTGTTAGGCGTACAGATTGTTGGCAAACATGCCACTGATATGATTGCCGAAGCTGGAGCATATCTAAGAATGGAAGGTTCTATATATGATGTTGCCAACACCATACATGCCCACCCTACTGTGTCTGAAATTTATTTCGAAGTAGGTTTCGATGCTTTTGACAAAGCAATTCACAAGTAAGTATTCTTTATTACAAGAAAAGGTCAGATACAGATACAGCCGCTGTGTTTGACCTTTTTTATAATAATAGTTAGAACATAAGTAATAGTAATGCAATAAAATTACAAATCAAAAGATGGTGACAGTTTCAGAATATAATCTTCCAGACACCCAGCTGATGAATGGGAACACAAATAAGTTTTTGCTCTGGATACCCGACAAAACATACATTGTGCTTGGTGCATCAAACAAAGCAAAAGATGCGGTGAATGAAGAACCCACATTGCAAGATAATATAACCGTAGTAAAACGAAGAACAGGAGGACAAACAGTTATGCTAACTCCTAAAAACCTAATAATATCAGCAGTGATTAACGATGAAAGCATAATGAAACCGAAAGATGTTTTTAACATGTTTAATAGCCACATTATAGGTGCAATTGCTAAAGATCACACAGTGAAGTTTGCTACGCGTGGCATTTCGGATATAGCAACGGGAGAGTTGAAAATAATGGGATCATCAATGTATCGTGGCAAGGGGTATCTTTTTTATCATGCTGTTCTCAATTTCGATGAACCACCAACCACCTTTCAGAAATATTTGAAACACCCCAACAATGAACCCGACTATAGAAAAGGGCGAATGCATCACGAGTTTGTAACATCGCTAAAAGAGACAGGATATCCAGAGAGCATTCATCACTTAAAAAATGAGATTTCTGCATCATTAAGTACCATTTTGAGCAATTATGAAGTTGCTAACAAAGCACTTGAGAAAGCAGTATGATGTAATTGAAAGGTTGATATAAAAAAATTAAGTATTACTATATTAAAAGAATCGGATTGTAAAACAACAATCCGATTCTTTCAATTATATGAGCTAATAACAACTTTAGAATTTAAAACCTCTTCACCACGCCCATAAACAATATCGAGCCAGTGGAGTTTTCTTGAATCAAATAAACAAAAGGTCTATCTGCTTTAAATATTACCTTCTGGGGCATTGGACGAGCACTTGTTAAGGAGACACCCACAGAAGTTACAGCTGCAGCCTCGGTGCCCACCTCATCTGTTGCTATATAAGTATCTTGATTCACCATTGATATAAAAGCACTCCTATTCGACATCCGTGAAAAATCGGCACTGCCTGGATCAAAAGCAATACCCATACCCATATCTATCAACACATCGTTTAACTGTTTACTATACTCTGTTTTAAACTTTGGGAGATATAGGTCTACCTTACTATCCATTAACCCATCTCTAAGGTTATTCCAATAATTTTTTTCTTGCAAAGCCTGTGTAATATCAACCAAACTCTTGTCCTCTTTGGGCAAGAGCACCATCATACTGAAAGCCTTGTTGCCATAAGGCAACTCTACAAGCTGCATAGTTTCATTGTGCACATAATTGAAGTTGGCTTCTTGGTGCATCATATCCACTTTTGAATGAGTGACACTATCTGTTACAAAATCCATTTTCGATGTATTCATAGCGTCGAACTCTGACGCCCAAACACCTTTAAAATAAAGAGCATTAAGCAGATACATCAAATCAAATGGTTTGGTCTCTTCAATCACACGCTCAATCAAGTTGTTTGTATTATCAGCAGCCCATCTGTTTATTCTGCCCACAGTAGCAGGAGAAGCAAAATCAACAGCCTCAACAGTTGCATTATAATAAGTTTTATTGAGCGATATAAAGTTGGGCAAAATAGCCACATTTCTATTAGTCCATATAGAATTGGCAATAGATAGTTTAGTAGAAGGATCGGTTTTTTCAAAGGCATTCTTCATTTTAGTGAAATAAACATTCACCTCATTATCCGACCGATCACCAATTCCTAAAGTATTTTGCATGGCTAGCTTTGTGTCACCATCGCTACCATTCCACGTCATAGCCAAAGCCATACTCAAACTAAAGGGCGACACCATAAAGTTTTTATCATCTCCGCTAAGTTCTTCGTTAAACAGTTTAGCAAAGAAATCAAAAGCAAATACTTGATCAGATTTCACCATAGAGGTGTCTACCCTCTGCAGTTCTATTTTTAATAGCTTGGGCATTTCTTTCATTGTTGTATCCACATTTTCTTCATTTTCATCTTCTAATTTCGGCACTTTCTTATCACATGAACTGGATGAGAGTAAGAGTGATAAAAGCAGTAGCACAAAAACTTTAATTATTTTCATAGCAAAGTGTATTTTACAATATTTTCAATCAATATCCTTTTAGTATATAGTTCTACTTTACTAAATTGATTTTGGCTAATAATATCT
>DUVZ01000346.1 GCA_012840785.1 Bacteroidales bacterium | reverse complement strand
TAAAGAGAGTGTGTTAGGTATCAATAAAGCTGCTCTTTTCTCAATTAGAGCTTCATAAACACCTTTTTGTGGTAATAAGTCTTAGCTATTTTCAAAATATAGCATCAACCCCCACAAATATATTATCCTCAATATCTATCATTGCATTTATTAAGTAAACACCCATATATGAGTTAATATCACTCACCTGAACCTCTTTTTCTTGAATAATGCCTGCCTCTAGCAGTTGCCCTCTTTTTGTGCCAGCAAGCAGGGTGCTTTTTGGGGTGTATAACTTACCTGCATAGTTTTTGAAAACAACGTTTGAAAAGGAAGTGTCTGTTACTTGCGAGTTTTTTATTATCAAGATATCATCAGTCTCGCTGTGCAATGCTCGCAGCTTGTTTATCTCATCTCGCTTGTGATATTTATATTTATAGTCGATAGTGTTGTGCTCTGCCAGAGATAAGCTTTTAATGTTTCTCATCTTATAGGGCTCAAAGTCTATCGATACAATTTCCCTTCCGTACACAATTCGGCATTTCACTCTACCCACAGCATGCAAATGGGCAGGTATAATATCGTTGTTTAGTTCTACTAATAGTGGTTTGTCAAACAAATGCAGTGTTGTGCGAAAAATACGCTCAATATGTGGTAGAGGGTTCACAAATATTCCATTTTCCACCTTTATAACCTCTATAAAAAGTTGCTCGCTCATACAAATGGGAAGTATATTTTATTTAAAGCCTCTTGATATTCTTTGCTGCAAATACTATTGCTTGTTATTCCTCCTCCACTTCTAAAAAACAATTTATCATTGTCTATCTCTATAAATCTGATAAGCACAGCAGTATCTAGTTTCACGCCATCGAAGTATCCAGCTATGCCACAATAGTATCCACGTGGTTGTCCTTCAGCCAAGCGGATATATGCTTCAGCCTTTTTCTTGGGCGACCCTGTAATAGACGCTGCAGGTAGAAGCGAAAACAAGATGTCTCCCATTTGAGATAAATAGTCGTTGGGCAATTCCCCTTCAACTTCAGAACTTACCTGTAGCAGCGTTCTGTTTAGCGATTTAATTGTATCTATATACCTATCTCGTTTAATATATACTTTGTGGACAACTCGGCTAAGCTTTCTTATTACCGATTGCGTTACTGCACTCAACTCGGCTATTTCTTTAGGGTCGTTTAGCACTTCCTGTTCAGCATTGGGGGTTGATGCATCAATAGTTCCCTTCATCGGATTGGCTGATATCTTTCCATTCTCTATTTTCACAAACCTCTCTGGAGAGAAGCTTACATATCTATCTGGAATATATACTTGGTAGGGCGATTGGCTGCGTAAGAATATCTCCCTGCAGCTAATATTTGTTTCTATGGGAGTTTTAATAGTAAGGTTAGCAACATCAATCTCCCCACTATTCAATCCTTTTTGTATAACCTTAAACTTTACATTGTATGCTTCTTCACTAATTGGGTTGGTAGTCATTGTTGCCTCAATTGCACTAACAGGCTCCGATGGTTTGTTTCCATCCCCATTAAATTGGAAAAGCACTTCTGTTTGATTAGTTGGGTGTTCTATGAACAGCCCCTCCTCCATTTCATAATCGATGGTGAAGAAAAAAGGAGTCTGTTTAGCTCCAGCCTCATTAATGCTGTTGCGTATTTTATTTGAGTTGATAAATTGCATGCTTTAGAATTAAATATTGCTATAAGTTTTGTGCAAATATATGAAATATTCACACGCTCTTTACTTTGTAGGAAGCTTATATTAATTGAAAATAGAATAACTATAAATAGAGAATCGCGGATAAAGTGTTACTTTTGTATCTGTTACTATAGTATTTCAGGTAAAAATTATATGTTTATATGGCGAGTGGGATGAAAACTTTGGCCAAGGAAACTGCAATTTATGGATTGAGCAGCATACTTGGTAAATTACTCAGTTGGTTTCTTGGTCTTTATTGGGCATTTGGTTTAGAAACTATTGCCGAAATGGGCGTTGTTACCTATTCTTATGCATGGATTGCCCTCCTGCAAGTAGTATTGACCTATGGAATGGAAACAGGCTTCTTCCGATTTGCCAACAAAGAAAAAGAATCTCTCACTGTTTATTCTACAGCCCTTATAAGCATTGCAGCATCAACATTACTCTTTATAGTAATGGCTTTACTATTTTTAGAACCAATAGCCTCATCTTTTGGTCCTAGCATGAAGCCACGCTATGTGCTTATGTTTGTTGGGGTGCTGTCGCTTGATGTAATGGGTGCTATTCCGTTTGCCTTTCTTCGCTTCTCAAAGCGCCCATTGAAGTTCGCTTTTCTTAAGTTGCTCAATGTAGCAATAACAATATTTTCCAATCTGTTTTTCTTTGCAATAGCTCCATGGCTAGCCAATTTCTTTCCCAATTTGTTTTCATGGTACGATATTGCCAATGGTCTCGACTATATTATATTATCCAATCTTATAGCATCTACCGTTCAGTTTATACTGCTCACACCTCACATGCGCATCAAATTTAAGTTTGATGGAGCGTTGCTCAAAAAGATGTTGAGGTACTCATATCCTCTGCTTATTTTGGGTATTGCAGGAGTGTTGAATCAGTCGGCAGACAAAATGCTATTTACACGCCTCTATCCCGATCCTGTAGCAGCTGAAACCCAATTGGGTATTTACGGGCAAAGTTTCAAAATAGCCATTATTATGGTGATGTTTACACAAGCTTTTCGCTATGCGTTCGAACCATTTATTTTTGCAAGGGACAAGGAAGAGAGCAGCAACTCTAACTTGAAATCTTATGCCGATGCTTCTAAGTATTTCCTGATATTAGGACTGTTTATCTTTTTGGTAACAATTGGCTATCTCGATATTATTAAACACCTACTTCCTCGTAACTATCACGAAGGCTTAAAGGTTGTTCCAATTGTTATGTTTGGTGAGATGTTTTTTGGACTCTATTTCAATCTGTCGTTGTGGTACAAACTAACCGATAAAACTAAGTGGGGGGCATATATGTCGCTCTTTGGTTTGGTTATCACCCTCACCATTCTCATTGTTTTTGTACCACACTACGGATATATGGCTTGTGCTTGGGCTTCTTTCTTTGCCAACCTCAGCATGATGGTGCTCTCCTACTTTCTAGGACAAAAGCACTATCCAATACCTTATGACTTGAAAACTGCAGGCAAATTTGTGTTGCTTGCATCAGTTTTAGGTCTGTTTATGTTTCTAAACTTTAGGTATGCCCCCAATGTTACCGTTCGACTTGCATTAAATACAATTATTGTTATAATTTATGCAGTTGTAACTATAAAAAAAGAGTTACCTTTGCATGAGCTTCCTATAATAGGCAAATATTTCAAGAAATAACTTCTTAATTAAATCGATAACTTAAATAAATTCAATTATGCGAAAAACGCTATTAGCAATAGCTATCATCTTTTTAACTTTCGCAGCTAAAGCTGACGAAGGGATGTGGCTATTAAAAGAACTAAACCAACAAAGCATTGCACGGATGCAAGAACTTGGTTTTACATTTCCTATTGACAAATTATACAATGAAGAAAACTCATCGCTCAAAGATGCAGTTGTTATCTTCGGAGGTGGTTGCACAGGTGTAGCTGTTTCCGAAAAAGGTTTGATATTTACCAACCACCACTGCGGATATGGTGCTATCCAAAAACTAAGCTCTGTAGAGCGCGACATCCTTAAAGATGGTTTTGCTGCAGCTGATATGGATAGCGAGTTAGCATCGGAAGGGTTGGCAGTATCTTTTGTGCGTTCAACTGAAGATGTAACCGACATGATAATGTCGCAAGTACCATCAATGTTTAGCGAAGTACAACGTCAACATGTTATTGACTCTGTTTCAAGGTCATTAACAGAGCAGTATAAAGACGACAAATTTACTCAAGCACGCATTGTTCCTTTCTATGCTGGAAACAGATACTATATGGTAATATACGATGTGTTTCGCGATGTGCGCTTAGTAGTTGCTCCTCCATCATCGGTAGGTAAATTTGGTGGCGATACAGACAACTGGATGTGGCCTCGTCACACTGGCGATTTTTCTGCATTTAGAGTATATGCCGATGCAAACAACCGTCCAGCAGATTACAGCGAAGACAATGTTCCTTACACACCAAAGTATGTTGTTCCTGTATCAGTGGCAGGTTATAAAGAGAACGACTATGCTATGACAATAGGTTTCCCTGGAACTACAAAAAGATACCTATCATCATGGGGTATTCAACGCATGATTGATTCTGAAAACAAACCTCGTATTGAAGTAAGAGGTGCGAAGCAAGAAATATGGAGCGAAGCCATGAACCAAAGCGACGCTGTGCGTATCAAATATGCATCTAAATATGCAGGAAGTTCTAACTATTGGAAAAACTCAATGGGCATGAACGAGGCAATAGCCAACTTGGGTGTTATAAAAGAAAAAGAAAAAATCGAAAACGAATTAGCCCAGTGGATTGAAAGCAATTCCGAAGCTAAAGCTAAGTATAGCACCACATTGTCGTCACTTAAAGAGGCATACGAAGGCTCTACAGAAAGCACATTACATGCATACTACTATATGGAATCATTTAGAAGTGGCATGGAGATTATTGGCTTTGCCAACTCAATAATGGCATTTGATATGGAAAACAGTGAGGAAGATAAAACAAAATTTATCACCGAACGTATCATTAATGCATACAAAGACTACGAGCCAACACTCGATCAAAAGGTAATGCCTGTAATGCTTGAGTTATATGCAAAACGTGTACCAGCAGAAAAGCTTCCTAGTATTTATGAGAAAATAAACGATGAGTTTGATGGTAACTATAAGCAATATGCCGAGTGGTTGTTCAACAATTCTAAGTTTACAACCTTAGATAATTTGATGGAACTATTACAAACGAAAGATGCCGAAGAAATTCATGCCGACCCAGCTATGGAATTAGCTCAATCTGTGAGAGATATAGGTCGTGCAGTAACTTCAGAAATGTATGCATCATACGAGAGTATATCAAAAGCAGAACGTGAATTTATGGCTGCTTTAATGGAGATGAATCCCGATTATGCATACTCGCCAGATGCTAACTTTACACAGCGCTTGAGCTATGGTACAGTAAAAGGTTACCAACCACGCAATGGGGTTTGGTACAACTATTACACAACTACCGATGGTGTGTTGGAGAAAGAGACACCAGGCGACCCAGAATTCAACGTACAACCAGAAATATTGAGCGAGATTCGCAAAGGCGATTTTGGTCAGTATGCTAATGAAGATGGCGAACTTGTAACCTGTTTCCTATCAGACAACGATATTACTGGAGGTAACTCGGGTAGCCCTGTTTTCAATGGCAATGCAGAGCTTTTAGGCTTAGCATTCGATGGCAACTGGGAAGCATTGAGTGGCGACATTGTTTTTGAGCCAAAAATGCAGCGCACCATTAGTGTGGATGTAAGATATATGCTTTACACTATCGATAAGATAATGAATGCACCACATATTATCGAAGAGTTGCGTTTAGCCAAATAAAAATTATCGAGATTAGATAATCATTAGAATAAAAAAAGGATGGCAATTAATTGTCGTCCTTTTTTTGTTTAAAGCCATATCATTTTTACAATTCTTTGCAAACCTTATCCACAATACAAAATATTTCCGTAATTTGCGCTTGCAAGTTATTTGTTTCCCAACCAGTGTATAGACATTAACTTTCAATTGTTAACACTTCAAGGTTTTACTTAAAGTATTAATCGAGTTCAGGTTTGTAGTAAAAAGCTATTTTTTGTATGTCTAAAAGAAAGATTACCCTTTTCGAGGCGCTCATCCCAATATTCTTCTTAATTGCCTTCTTGGCTATAAACTACCGTGTTTTTGGAGACGAAGCTTCAAGTGGAGCCAATCAATTTGGACTAATATTGGGAGCTGCAATAGCAATGATAATTGCAGGTATTCACAAAGTGCCTTTTTCCGAAGTAATGGAAAAAGTGTCTCAAAACATAAAAGATACTGTTCCTGCCATTCTTATTCTGCTTTTAGTAGGAGCACTGGCAGGCACTTGGTTGCTAAGCGGCATTATTCCTGCCATGATATATTACGGATTGCAAATCCTAAACCCATCTCTCTTTTTAGTCTCATCGGTTATAATATCAGCATTAGTTGCTACTGCAACAGGCAGCTCATGGACAACCAGCGCCACCATTGGCATAGCCTTAATAGGCATTGGCAACTCGTTGGGTGTAGATACTGCAATGACCGCTGGCGCTGTAGTTTCAGGAGGATATTTTGGAGATAAAATGTCGCCAATGTCCGACACCACTAATCTAGCTCCAGCAGTTGCCGGAACTGATATTATTACCCATATAAAATACATGGTTATTACTACTGTGCCATCAATAATCATTACATTGATAATCTTTCTAATTATTGGGTTCACCACCAAAACGCAAGGAACGGTCAACCCCGATGACATACTCACAGCTATAACAAATCGATTCGCAATCACTCCATGGCTATTTGTAGTACCTGCAGTTGTATTGGGGCTTATAATCAAAAAGACACCACCTTTTGTTGCTCTATTAATAGGTGTGCTTTTGGGTGCTCTCTTTGCAGCTATCTTTCAACAAGATTTAATATTAGAGCTGTCCAATAAGATGAATGGAACCAGTGCTACATCCTTAACAATAAAAGATATCTATCACGTCAGCATGCAAAGTATAAGCAACGACACAAACATCTTAACAGGCAATGCAATTTTAGACGATAGAGCACTCTTCTCTTCAAGTGGAATGACAGGAATGCTGAGTACCATTCAACTTATTATCTGCGCCATGATATTTGGTGGAAGCATGCAAGCAATTGGTGCTTTGCGTAAAATAACCAAAGCACTGCTCTCAATGGTTAGTGGTCCTGCTAGTCTTGTAGGAGCAACTGTTGCCTCTGCTTTTGGAATGAATGTATTGGCTTCAGACCAATACTTGGCAATTGTTATTCCTGGCAAAATGTTTTCCGAAGCTTATAAAGAAAAAGGCTTAGCTCCCCAAAACCTGAGCAGAAGTTTAGAAGATGGAGGCACAGTTACCTCTGTGCTCATCCCGTGGAATACCTGTGGAGCTTATCAAAGCAAAGTATTAACGGTCGATGTGTTCGATTACTTGCCTTACGCTTTCTTTAATCTTATTAGCCCATTTATGAGTATAGCTGTTGCGGCATTGGGCTATAAAATTAAATATTTGGTTGAGGGGAGTGAGAAGCGAAAAACTGTCTGAAAACCAAACTATCTATTCTATTGGCTATTTTGATAACTGTTAGTTTATCCATTAGAGTAGCTTCAGAATGGTGTCATTTGATAGCATCAAAACTTAGATAAAACTATTCTATAATAAATGCGGTTTTGTTTTTGTCCTATTTAGATGACCTTGTAATTGCAGATATATTAACCTTAGCGTTAAATAGTGTTTTGGGTGATTTTGCCAATTGTCTGTTCAAGCAAGTAGGTGCTTTGCTATCCGATTTTAGATAATGATATGTTTTATGCACTATTTTTGAAGAAGTTAAAAATAGAACAAATCTATTTTAGCGAAGAGTTTTTGACAATTAACTCAAAAGTAGGAGGTTAGGCGAATTGGGTTTTTATATTTCTTCAATTATCGAACACCGATAATTGAAATTGTTTAGAATAGATTCTAAATAAGGAACATCGATAATCCAAATTTATTTTAGATATAGCACATATCTAACACCTAGTTGTGCTTCAGCATACAGCTATTTAACAAAAAGGAGCTTGTTTAGAGGTCTTTGGTGGTTGGCTAGCTAATAATGGCTATAGTTAACTGTTGTATTCTTAAGAAAAGAATCAACTCGATGGTAAATAAGGCATAAAATGCTTATAGATTTATCATCACAGTCGCTCTAAGAGGAAAAAAATTGTGTTATTTGACAAGTTGGTCATCAATAACTACTATTTTACGCAAACAATATGAATAATGGAACATCAGAATCAGAGCATGTAATAGAGGAACCTAAAATAGCCTTGTTCCTTTAGTTTAAAAACATAGATAAAATAATACTTCTCTCTTCTAATATCTATTTAAGATGCTTAAACATAAAGTTGTCAGATTTTGCACAGATAATATGATTAAAACAGCTTAAGTATGCAGGAGTTGACTGCTTTTAGTTAATAATACTTCAAAATATCTTCTTCGTAATCTCTTGCAAAGTGTCCGATACCGAACGCAACTGTTCATTATCGGACACTTTTATTTTAACCTACCGTTGATAATCAGTTAGTTACAGTCGTGGCACGTGGTTTGCCATATATATAGTAAAAGCAATATAAAATGGACAGAAAAATACCAAAAGAGGTTTTACAGAAAGAAAAGCGCAACAAGTTGTTCAAAGTGGGTGCTATTGTTGTGGTTTCTGTTGTGGCCATAGTTATCATCATATCGCTGTTGCGCGATAGTGTTTCGCTCCAAAACATGCAACTCTCTACGGTGGACATGGGTACAATTGAAGTTTCGGTGAGTGCATCGGGCAAAGTAGTTCCTGCATTTGAGGAGATTATCAATACGCCCATTGAGAGTAGAATTGTGGAAGTGTACAAAAAAGCAGGCGACTCGGTGGATGTGGATACACCTCTATTGAGGTTGGACCTTCAGAGTATTGAAAACGACTACCGCAAAATGTTGGACGAATTGCAAATGCGTCAATACCGCATAGAGCAACAGCATGTGAAGAACAGTAGCGCACTGAGCGATATGGAGATGCAACTGAAAGTGAACGATATGCAGATTGACAAAATGGAGGTGGAGCTGCGCAACGAGAGATACTTGGATAGCATTGGTGCAGGAACTACCGATAAGGTGCGCGAAGTGGAATTGAGCTACAATGTGGCAAAGTTGCAACAAGAGCAATCGAATAAGAAATTTGAAAACGATAAGCGGGTAACTGAATCTGAATTGAAAGTACTGGAACTTGAATTGGAGATTTTCCGTAAATCGCTTGCCGAGACGCGTCGCATACTGGACGATGCACAAATACGCTCTCCCCGCAAAGCCACGCTCACCTATATCAACAATCAAGTGGGAGTGCGTGTACCGCAAGGAACACAAGTAGCCATTATTTCCGATTTGTCGCACTTTCGTGTTGATGGTGAAATTGCCGATAGTTATGGCGACCGCATTGCTACAGGAAACAAAACAGTTGTGCGCATTGGTAGAGACGAACTTACGGGCATGGTGAGCAGTGTGACGCCGCTCTCTAAAAATGGCGTTATCCAGTTTACCGTACAATTGGACGACGATGATAACACCCGTT
>DUVZ01000345.1 GCA_012840785.1 Bacteroidales bacterium | reverse complement strand
TATTTATAGCAAGAAATGGATGATAGAAACCTTCAAACAACTCAAACAAAACTTCCCTCTTCGTTACTTTTATTGTGAAAGCGCCAATGCTATAAAGATACAGGTGTGGTGTACATTGATAGACAACCTGTTGTTAATGCTAATTAAGTGCAGCGTGAGGAAATCTTGGAGTTTCTCGGGATTAGCCACAATGATAAGAATTTATATTAGCTATGAGAAATTGGAGCGATACTTGAATCTTGTTATTATATAACAAGAGATGCAAAAAGATGAAGAAGCTTTTAATAAACTACTGTTTAGATATCTATCTCATACTATTTACCTTTTAGCTTTACGTAGATGCAAGGTCTTGGACTCCGCCGATATAGGCATTATTTTAAGGGGTTTGGAACGAAGCAGATGCGTGCCTTTCGACAGGCTCATGGGCCTAAGCGAACATAATGCAGAAGTGGGTATCCATATAAAAGCATAAATAATTAATATGTTGTTGATTACAAGTTTGATAATGTGTACATTTGAAGCGTGATGATAATGCGGGTTATCATTTAAAACATCCTTGCAAAGTATTGCAACGCCATTACAACCTTCCTTTATCCATTCAAATCCCTTTTAAAAGAGATTCGAAACACCTTCGAACCGATTAGCATAATATGCATGCCAAGCCCTACGTAGAGAAGATTCATGAGTTTTCTCTACGAACATTACAATTACAATCCTCACCACAATCATCAGATTAAAACCTACACTGTAACTCTTCTTCACATATACCCACATAAGTGTCAAATTAACAAGCTAATCTAAATATATTTCTTATTTTTGTAACAATCATAAACACTGTATAATATGAAACACCTCTTGCTCTCTGTTCTATTATTGTTTAGTTATGCTTTGCAGATGCACGCCGCGCCACAGGGTGGAGAGGGTAATGCAGAAGCTGCAGAATTGATTGCCAAGTCGAATGAGATAGTCTACACCAATCCCGAGCAAGCTGCATACTATGCCACAAAGGCCATCCAATTATTGTCAATAGAAGAGAAAATAGGCCAAAAGAGTGATCAAAAAGCAGATGCTTTGATGGCTTACTCTTTTGCTGCAAGGCTATTAGGAAATTTCGATTCTAGTATTAAATCGTTGTTTGATGCATTGGATTATGTAACTCCCAATAACCTTATGCTCACAGGTAAGATATACTCGCTAATGGGTGTTGTATATTGTAGCCTAACCGACTACAACACAGCCATTGACTATAACCATAAAGCAACCTCGCTTTTCAAAACCGTTGGCGATTCTGCAGCAATTGCCACCAGTTATAACAATAGGGGTATTATTCATTACAGTTTAGATGAGTTTAATATTGCAGAGCAATTCTTTTTGCAGGCGTTAGAGATAAATCGGTCGCTAAAGCTAATGAAGCAGGCTGCGGGCAATCTCAACAATTTGGCATTGTATAAAGGTGACTATAAAAAAAAGATAGAATATGTGAGCGAGGCTATTGTTATAAACAGAAACTTGAATGCGCAGTGGTCTTTGGGAGAGAACTACAATAATCTTGGCAAGCAGTATTTCTATGCAGAGCAATATGACAATGCTTTAGAAGCACTAGCTGAGGCAAAAGAAATAGCTGCTAAGATAGGCGCCAAAGAGTTGATTACTGATAACTATGAATACTCATCGTGGGTGTATGCCGCAATGGGAGATTACAAGAAGGCTTACGAATATTTTAACGAGCTGCACCGCTTGAGCAAAGAGCTGCAAAGTAGTAGTAAGCTACGGGGTGTGGAGCACGATATATCTAACAAACGCTTTGAGAATCAGAAAAGAGTTGCCGAAAAGAAAGAGTATGACTATGAGATAAAGCTACTGCGGCTTAATATCTTTATTATGGTGGTTGTGTTTCTCTTGCTAGCTGCTGTTGGTTTTTTCTTGGTAAAATGGTACAAGCGCAAGAAGCTGATGGAGCTGATAAATGCACGGTATATGTTGGAACAATCTGAGCGTCTTGTTGCTGAGCTAAAAGTAAAACAACAAGATTTAGAACTAAAAACTGCACAAGGAGATTTAATAACCAAAAGAAAAGAAATAACAGCCTTTGCTATCTTTATGCAATACAGGAGTGAGCTGCTAGATAAGATTCGCGACATGATAAAAGAGGGGTATAGAATGAAGCAAGATAAAATTGTTGCCCACC
>DUVZ01000344.1 GCA_012840785.1 Bacteroidales bacterium | reverse complement strand
ATCAGAACCTGTTATAGACTACATTGCCGAAAATGTTAGAGATAATGTAAGAGACCTTGAGGGTATTGTAGTTTCGCTAATGGCTCACTCTATTATTAACGACACAGAAATAGATCTAACTCTTGCTCGTAGAGTAATAGAGCAAAGCATTAAGTTTGAGGTAAAAAAAATAACTGTTCAAAAAATTCAAGAAGTTGTTTGCGATTACTTCAATATTAAGAGAGACCTTATTCAATCTAGATCTCGTAAACGCGAAATTGTACAAGCACGACAAGTTGCAATGTATTTCACAAAAGCACACACAGAGCTATCGCTTGCTCAAATTGGAACACATATTGGCAAACGAAACCACGCCACTGTTCTTCATGCTTGCAAAACGGTAAGTGGGTTGAAAGAAGTAGACAAAACATTTCGTTCTAATTTAAAAGAGATAGAACGAATACTACACAGCTAACTAAAGCTAATCTAAGCCACATACTCCTCATTTTATCTCTACACGAGGTGTCAAGATAATTTACAGATAGAGCTTTGCGTTAAACGCAAGGCTTTTTATTTTGTCAGCTCAGCAAACTATTTCAGTGACACTGCAATAATTTAGACCTATAAAAACATATCAACCCCCTATCAGCATTCATGCATATACACCAATTGCTGTTCAGTCTCAATAGATACATTAACGAGAATATTATGAATAATACGAGGCAAATCTATATATTTGTATAGAATTTCACACTCAAACCGCCCACTATGCGCAAAACATTATTTTTATTAGCTATATTCATTTCGTGGATTTCCTACGCTCAACATCCCCTCAAAATTGCAGTTATAAGCGACACTCACTACTTATCGGCAAAACTTGCAAAAGAGGGTGCCGCACTAGAAAGTTATCAATCAGCAACAGGCAGAAATATTGAAGACTTACACCAAGTACTCTCAAAAGCACTATCCGAAATAAAAGCCTACAACCCGCACCTACTACTCATAGCAGGAGACATCACTAATCATGGAGAACGTGATAGTCACATCGATTTTGTGGCAAAGCTAAAGCCTCTGATAGAAAACGGAACACGCATTTTTGTAGTTCCTGGCAATCACGATGTGAATGTACCAAATGCCAAAGCATACATTGGAGATAAAGCAACCTCTACCTCATCCATATCTGCACAAGAGTTTGAGCAGATATACGCTCCCTTTGGCTATAGCAATGCTCTTAAACTAGACAGTGCATCACTTAGCTACTTGTCAGCAATAAATGACAGCATATGGATTTTAGGAATAGATAGCAATAAGCATCAAGAGCATACTACATCAACTATATCAGCAGGTAGAATTCTTCCTAAAACCATGGAGTGGGCACTAAACATACTAAAAGAGGCAAACTCTAAAGATATTCTAGTGATGGGTATGATGCACCATGGTTTGGTGGAACATATGCCCTATCAATCCACCTTTATGCCCGACTATCTTATCGACGATTGGAAAAACAATGCTGAAACACTTGCAAACAATGGACTTAAAGTTATATTCACTGGACACTTCCACGCAAATGATATCACACTGCTCACAACATCTGAGGGAAACAAAATCTATGATATAGAGACGGGTAGCTTAGCAGGATATCCATTTCCTTATAGACTGATGACATTGCAAAACAACAAGTTAAATATTGAAAGCTACTTTATAGACACAATACCTGGAAAATCGAACCTACAAGAAGAGTATCGATTGAAAAGTGAAGAGATAGGTCGACGTATAGCTCAATCAAAAATAAACGCTATGGATCTATCCATGCCAAATAACTTGAAGGATATACTGGTAGAATTAATGGTGAAAATGCAAATTCTACACATGAAAGGCGATGAGGAATTGGATGCTGAAATGTATGAGATGATTAAGCAACTAAGCGAAATAATAGGCGACCCCAATGCAGATATCGATTCGTTTAAACTCGATTTCCCACCAGCCGATAATTTTGTAGAGATAGAGTTATGAAGAAAATAAAGAAAGCGACGCCTCTGTCCTTGTTTATGCAAAAGGGTGTAATAGAAGCGGGATGCGACGAGGCAGGAAGAGGTTGTTTGTCGGGACCAGTATTTGCTGCAGCAGTAATACTCCCATCAAATTTTAAATGCGAAGCACTCAGCGATTCGAAACAACTATCAGAGAAAACACGCAATGAGCTACGGATAATTATAGAGAAAGAGGCAATAGCCTTTGCAGTTGCACATTGCACTCCACAGGAGATAGACAAGATAAATATACTGTGGGCATCAGTTAAAGCAATGCATAGAGCAATAGCGAAGCTTAAAGCAACACCTCAACATATATTGGTAGATGGCAATAGATTTAAACCCTACAAAGAGATACCCCACACCTGCGTGGTGAAGGGTGATAGCAAGTTTATGTCGATTGCCGCTGCATCTATTTTGGCAAAAACACACCGAGATGAGCATATGAAAAAGCTTCATAACGATTACCCACAATACGATTGGAACAAAAACAAAGGCTATCCCACTAGGGCACACCGTGAAGCTATAAAAAAGTTTGGTATAACCCTTCACCACAGAAAGAGCTTCAATTTAACTCAAAGCACCCTTGACAAAGAAGAGTAATACACTTATCAGATTATAGTAACTTAAAAGAAACTTATTATAGACACACAAATGCACTCGCTATAATATTTGACAATAAAAGGACAAATACAACGCCTGGTTCCACCTACACAAAAGCTTTCATGAGGCCATGGCGTAATTAAACTAAAGGGTTTACATTAGTAAACAACTGTTTAAAAAACAAGATCAACACACTATTTACCTTTCTACTGCTAAGATTCTACAGCTTTTATTGACAACTGAATACGTTTACGCTCAGTGTCGACAGACAACACCTTTACCTTCACATATTGATGAAGCGACACCACCTCGGTGGGGTTAGAAACAAATCTGTTTGCCAATTCAGAAATATGCACTAATCCGTTTTCTTTGATACCCACATCTACAAAACAACCAAAATTGGTAATGTTGGTAACAATACCTGGAAGCACCATTCCCTCACTCAAATCACCAATAGTTTTCACATCAGGGTTAAATTCAAACGTCTCCACTTTGCTTCGTGGGTCACGTCCAGGTTTTTCCAACTCCTCTAAAATATCTTTCAAAGTAGCCAACCCAATTGTTTCGGTTGTATATTTCTTCAAGTTGACCTTCTCTTTCAACGACTTATCGTTGATTAACTCCTCTATAGTACAGTTTAAATCTTTTGCCATCTTCTCCACTACATGATAGCTTTCGGGGTGAACAGCAGAATTGTCTAATAGGTTTTTAGCATTCGGTATACGTAAAAAACCTGCACACTGTTCAAATGCTTTTGCACCCAGTCGAGGCACTTTCATTAGCTGTTTACGAGACTCAAATGCCCCATTTTCTGTGCGATAATCAATTATATTTTGTGCCAACGATTCTCCCAGCCCCGACACATATACCAATAGATGTTTACTTGCAGTATTTAAGTTTACCCCTACAAGGTT
>DUVZ01000343.1 GCA_012840785.1 Bacteroidales bacterium | reverse complement strand
CTTTTATCAGACATCCAAGTGCTTTTTTTAAGAAGGAAGAATGGCATAGCTACTTAATGGAGAAAGCAGGAGCTATTCTGGAGGATTTACAGCGTAAAACTAAATTATAAAGTAGTTCGCACATGACCCCCACCCACAGAACCAATTTCTTCTCTATAGCCAACACCAAAATAAAGCTAATAGAGGAGGTTAGAAAACACTTTGGAAAAGAGACTTCGCCCAGGTTCAACTCGTTTGACTTTTGGTTGATAAACGAGAATAAAGTATCCGAGATATTGGCATTCTTCCTAAACCCTAACGAGAATCATGAGCAGGGCGATATCTACTTGAAGCATTTTATGAGTAAGTTTAAGTTTAATAACTTGATTTACAATGAAACTGATGATATAAAAGTGATTTGTGAACTTTATACAAGTGGTGGTAGATTTATTGATATTGTGTTATTTAATAACACACAGAGATGGGCAATTGGAGTTGAAAATAAAATAAATATTAGAACTGATGATCAATTTGGTCAACTAACAGATTACAATAAATGTTTATCTGTACAAATGGGGGATAATTACTCTCGCCGCTCTCGCCGATTTGTAATCGGCCTGCCCCGTGAAATTAAAAAAACATTTCATTGGGGTGTGCTGCGAAGCAGAAAAGAATAAAGTAGAGCAGTTTCGCTACGCGACACACGGGTTAAAAACCCGCGCGAGCGAGTTGCTTATAAACTTTGGTGAAACCAAGTTGAGGTTTCATCGCTTGGAGAATAAGAAGTATAGAAAAATGTCTGAACTGTGATTGATGTGATTGATATGATTGAAGAATAATAGAATTGATATGAGTAAAACTGATGAAAAAGGAAGTAAAAAAGCAATGTTAGATCTTATTGAATCAAAAAACTTTTTGAGCTCAATAAATGATTTAATTAAATCAACTGGTGCGAATATTACAGCAGATGATAAGTTTATGCCTGAAGGCATTGATAATCCAACGGAGTCTACACTAAACACCTTTTTGAGAGACAAATTTGATACAATACCTAATAATGCAATTTTAGAGTGGTGGACGTTACATGGAACAAGAGGTCCAAACTGGGATCTGCTTTTTACCTGTACTATCAATGGTGAACGAGGTATACTCCTTGTTGAAGCAAAGGCACATAAAGGAGAGTTGGATAGGTCTGGAAAGAGACTAAATAAAGACGCAAGTGATAACTCTGAGGAAAATCATAAAAATGTGCTCAAAGCAATTAAACAAGCTAATAATTCTATTAATGAGAAAGTAAAAGGTGTAAATTTATCACGTGATAAGTGTTATCAACTTTCAAATAGAGTAGCACACGCTTGGTGGCTTGCAAATAATGGAATACCAGTTGTATTGCTTTATTTAGGTTTTAGGAATTGTCGTGATATGGAAGATGGTGGTTATACTTTGTTTAAAAATGATGAAGATTGGCAGTCAACATTTATAAAGCATGCAAAGCTTGTAGGAGTAGATAAACTTGTAGGTAAGAAGGTGAATTGTGGTAAAAGTAATTTTATTACAATCTGCAAGAGCTTAGAATTTAAGTAAATAAAAGGAGTATATAATGAACAATATCGGGCAAATAGAACGAATAACACAATCGTGTTGTAAAACTATTCCAAGAAGAGTTGGAATATACCTATCTGGGCAATTGGAAAGATAGGGTGGGTAATAATAATATAGAGGTGGATTGGTTGATTGAATATCTTCTTGAGAGAGGGTACGAGATGCCAGTAATAAACAAAGCTATATTTGAATTGAAAACTATTGCTAGTAAGTTCAATGATAGCTTGTACACAACCAACAAAAATGTGTACGAGAAGCTTCGCTATGGAATAAAGGTAAGAGAGGGCTAAATAGATTAAGAGGGTTATAATTGAGCAATTAAAGGAGGTAGAATAAAAAGATTTGCAACATTAATTATCCTATCAGTTTACACTATATCAATTGAGCTTGGTTTATTGAGAAGACCAGAATTACGACGAGTTGTAAAAGCAGCTAAATAGCAATGAGCCGATTAAAATGATTAATCGGCTCAAAGTTACAAGCAAGTAACAAGATTAAATATATTTCCATCAGAATTATTATCATAGAAATAGATATATTAAGGTTTACAAAGTCACACAATGGCATCCTTATCCTCTATATTGCACCAAAACAATAAAACAAGCTTTACTACTAAATTATATATATAACCATCAACACAAAACACAACAAAATTATGGGTGACATTACAAATCGAGTAAGCATTAAAAGAACAATTGAGAAGGAAAGCACGATTAAAAAATCAAAAGCAAGAAGACTTGGCATAATCTTTACTGGAGAATATGAAGGGTTGGATGAAAGTCTAGTTGAAGCAGAAGTTACAAAACACTTCGAGATAGGCTCTATTAAAAAGATTGTGACCGTTGGTAAACGAGAGAAAACACATAAATATGCAAACCGGTTTGCTAAAAAGATTGAAGTGCCTGTTACCGCTATGCCCTTAGAGAACTACACTTGGGATGATATTGATCTTCCTATAAAACGAAACTCAAATATAGTTTACAATTCGGATAGTGTAATAATTTTTCATGGAGATAAACAGCACAATACTGTTGCCTGGTTTGCATTGAGTAGTGCTAAGCGTGTTATTGGTAGATATGGAAAAGTTATATTTGTTAATACTGCTCCATCTCGTGTATTATCTGGTTTTGAAAAAGAAATATTTGATGTTGTCAAAATTCAAGATACTAATTTTATAAGGGAAGAAGACGCCTTAATGGAAAAGCATTATTTTGAGTTAAGAAACAGTAAGCTGACTTCTTTTTCAAAATATGTTCAACTTGGCGAGAAAATGGACTTTAAGGATGTGTTATTTAAAATAACAGAACTAAATATAAAAGGGAAAAGTAGTGGAGTTTATGATGGAACTTCTTTTATATGTGATACTCTCCTTAATTATTTGATTCCTATAATAGACAAAGATTTTGAAGAAAACTATGAGAACGATTTTTTAGAGGGGATTACTAATTTTATACGAACAAACATCGATCCAAACTATCAATCTTGGGGAAACGAACCTGAAGACGATATTTGTTTCGTTCTATTAGGAAACATGTGGTATCAACTGGAGTATCAGATGGATTATATAGAACCTACTTATTGGAACAGAGATGAGGATGAGGAGATTTATGCTGCTTTGTGTTTCGCTAGATGGATATTAATTATGAATTCGAGATGTATTGGAATTGAAGAAATTGCTGAGAAATATAAAAGTGTAAAGGATTTTATTTCAACTATGAAATAATGGGGATGTGCACCTATTTGCTTTATCTATTTATATCCAACTGGTGGTTTGAATTGTAGCGTGGGATGAAGCTTAGATATTTATACCTTTGTCTCTAATGCGGATGATAATAGATAGAGGTTTAGAGCGATCATGCTATAATAGTGGGGCATTTTAAAAAGATGTAGATTAAAAAAACGGCATAAGTTATGAAAAACAAAGAATTTTATCTGCAACAACTTAAGTATTTTAAGGGAGAGAAGGAGTCTCCGTTTGATGATAATAATATATCGATGCTTTGGTTTTATGAGAGTGTGTGGTTCACTTATATGACAACTGAAAACAAGGGGTCGTTAGAAGAGTATATCTCAGATTTTAAGATTGCAGGGTTAGACGATTTACCAGGCAATATGCCAT
>DUVZ01000342.1 GCA_012840785.1 Bacteroidales bacterium | reverse complement strand
TTCAATTTCGATACAGCCTATCATTATCTTGAGCTACGCTTCAATAGAGGAATCAGGTGGATGGCATCGGCACTTTTCGTGTTTTTCATGGTGAGCCGCATAGCCATCGTTCTTTTTCTTCCCTCGCTAGCGCTCCATGCTGTTACAGGAATTGATGTTTACTTCTCTATCCTCATTATGGGTGTTGTAACTATCATTTATTCTACCAGTGGTGGCATGGAAGCTGTGATATGGGGAGATGTTATCCAGGGGTTTATCCTGATTGCAGGAGCACTTGTTGCATTTGCCTTTATGGTGTTTGGTGTAGAGGGTGGCATAGGAACTTTTTGGGATACTGCAGTAACAAATAATAAATTTGATTGGCTCGACTTCCGTTTCGACTTTACACAACCAGTTTTCTGGGTCGTTCTGATAGGTGGTATTGCCAACACACTGATAACATATACCAGCGACCAATCGGTAGTGCAACGCTACATGACAACCAAGGATGAAAAAGCAACCGCTAAAAGTATTTGGCTCAATGGTATTATTAGTGTGCCTGTAAGCATTATTTTCTTTTTACTAGGAACTGGGCTATATGTTTTCTATACATCCAACCCCGCCAACATGGCCATTATCAACCCAAACATTGACTCAGTGTTCCCTCAATTTATAGTGTCTGAAATGCCTGTTGGTTTTGCAGGATTACTTATAGCAGCTATTTTTGCAGCGGCAATGTCAACATTGTCATCCAATATCAACTCTGTATCGGCAGTTGTTACTTCTGACTTCTATAAAACACTATGGCCTAAAACTTCGCTTAAAAGCAATATGAGTGTTGCACGTTGGACCGGTATTATTGTTGGAGCATTTGGAATTGGCATGGCATTGATTCTTGCTACATGGGACATTGCTTCGCTTTGGGATCAATTCAACACTTTCCTTGGATTGCTGACCAGCGGATTAGGTGCAATATTCTTTTTAGGAATATTTTTTCCACGTGTGGGCTCTACATCCGCTTTTATTGGACTTATAACTGGAATAGTTGTTCTGGTAATTGTTCAAAGCAATAGTAGCGTGTCGTTTCTACTATACGGATTGATTGGAATGGTATCTAGCATTGTAGTAGCATACTTGATAAGCTTTATATTCCCCAATAAGAAAGATATAAAAGGCTACTCATGGAGTAGTATAAAAAAATAGATAACTTTGCAACAAGCATCATCCAAACGACGGATTGATGAAGTTGCAACAATAATAGAACAAATAAACAAATTTACAAAAACAGATAATGGAAAAAATAAAAGGTCTAATCAACGCTCCATTTACTCCCTTTGATTCAAAAGGAGAAGTAAATTTAGAGCCTATCGAAGCTTATGCCAATATGCTTCAAAAAAACGGATTGAAAGGTGTTTTCATAAACGGATCTTCTGGAGAGGGATATATGCTCACCGAAGACGAGCGCATGAAGGTAGCAGAGCGTTGGATGGAGGTTTCTCCAAAAGACTTCAAAGTGATAGTACATGTTGGAAGCACTTGTGTAAAACAGAGCCATAAATTGGCTGCTCATGCACAAGAAATTGGTGCATTTGGAGTGGGTGCAATGGCATCACCATTTCCAAAAGCAGGACGAGTAGAAGAGCTTGTGAAATACTGCGAGGAGATAGCTAGCGGTGCACCCAACTTGCCATTCTATTTCTACCATATCCCTGCATTAAGTGGAGTATTCTTACCAATGCTACCATTTTTGAAGGCAGTAGACGGACGTATACCCAACTTTGCTGGTATAAAATACACTTTCGAAAGCTTGTATGAATACAACCAGTGCAGAATGTATAAAAACGGCAAGTTTGATATGCTACATGGACAAGACGAAACTATCTTGCCTGCACTAGCAATGGGTGGAGCTCAAGGTGGTATTGGTGGAACTACCAACTACAATGGACGCGAATTGGCAGGTATTATAGATGCATGGGAGCAAGGCGATTTGGAGACAGCACGTGAGAAACAAAACTTCTCTCAAGATGTGATTAATGTTATTGTAAACTACAGAGGCAACATTGTAGGGGGGAAACGCATTATGAAACTGATTGGATTGGATATGGGACCCAACAGAACTCCTTTCCAAAACATGACAGACCAAGAAGAGGCAGCTATGAAGAAAGAGTTGGAAGCAATAGACTTCTTCAGTCGTTGCAATAAATTTTAAGATACAACACTTTTATTAGCAGCACTTGTTGCTAAAAACATATTGAAACAGCTTTGTAATCGAACGATTGCGAAGCTGTTTTTTTGTTATAAAAGAGAACTCCCCACAAGAATGCTTGAAGAGAAAGTAACATTTTAACAATTCTCTTACAAAAATGGATGTTTAAGACGATGAAAAACATTTCCACCATGTAAGATTGGACGAACAGGAGTTGAAAATTGGATTCCCCGCGGGGAAAATGTTTGAAACTGATCAAATGGAGCATTTTTGTGCAGAGCTTGACAAAAAAATGCCGTAAACAGAGAAAAACTTACTGGGGAATGAAAAAAAAGAGATAAGAGAATAATTCTCCACTGCGAATTTGGTTTTTGGATTGTGAATGTCTAAAAAATTCACAATAAATGAAAAAACGGGAGGCGAATGCTCAAAAAATAGTGATGAATTGATTTTTAGGTGAGAAACAACACTTTCCCCGCGGGGAATTGGATTTTCATGAGTTGAAACTTGAATTCCCCGTGGGGAAAATGTTTAGAACTGATTAAAAGAGCAATAAATACATTAGAGCAGTAGCATAATCTATTAAAAGCATCTCTTATAAATATCAGTATTGAAATAAGTAAACACACTTTTTATTTGTTAATTGAGTGTAAGTGTACTAATTTAGCAGAATATAAGTTTAAAAGATATTTTCAACAACAAATACCTTGTTTGTATCAATAAGCAGAACACAATCGAAACATCTAACACGCTTAGTATAAAATGAGAAAACTAGCACTTTATTGGCAAATATTGATAGGAATGCTCTTGGGGGTTCTTCTTGGCTTGGTATTATCTCAATTTGGGTGGGGAAGTCAATTTGTGCAAGATTGGATAAAACCATTTGGTAATATATTCATCAACTCGCTCAAGCTGATAGCTATACCACTCATACTGGGTTCGCTTATAAAAGGAATATCCGACTTGAAAGATATTTCTCAACTCTCATCTATTGGTTTTAAAACAATAGCCTTATACATACTAACCACTTTAATAGCCGTTTCTGTTGGGCTAACAGTTGTAAATACAATTGCCCCTGGAAAACATATTGCCGAGGAGACACGCACCGACTTGGTGACCCGCTATGCAAGCGATGCTTCACAAAAACAGGCAGATGCACAACGTCAGCGCGAATCGGGACCACTGCAAGCATTAGAAGATATTGTGCCTGATAATATTTTTAATGCAGCCGCCAACAATACTAATATGCTACAGGTAATATTCTTTGCTATCTTCTTTGGCATTGGTATGATTCTAATTCCTGAAAAGCAAGTTGAGCCCGTAAAGAGATTTATTGATAGCTTCAACTATGTAATTTTGAAGCTGATAGACATTATTATGATGGCTGCTCCCTTTGGTGTGTTTGCACTGCTCACAGCACTTGTGACAGAAGCACCAAGCGGCGATTTGTTTGTTGCTCTAAGCATGTATGCCTTTAGTGTGGTGTTGGGATTAACAATTATGATAGCTCTTTACATCTTGGCAGTATGGTCGATAACAAAAAGGCCTCCAGTGTTTTTCATCAAAGGTATTGCTCCTGCACAATTGCTTGGTTTTTCTACAAGTTCTAGCGCAGCTACCCTACCTCTAACAATGGAACGAGTAGAAGAACATTTAGGTGTACATAAAAGTGTTGCCAGTTTTGTGCTACCCATTGGCGCCACCATCAATATGGATGGCACAAGTTTGTATCAGGCTGTTGCTGCTGTGTTTATTGCACAAGCTTTTGGCATACATCTTCCATTTGCTGCCCAATTGGGCATTATTGCCACTGCTACACTTGCCTCTATTGGCAGTGCCGCCATTCCTGGTGCAGGCACAGTTATGTTGGTAATTGTATTGGCACAAGCAGGTATCCCCGAAGCTGGGTTGGCTCTAATATTTGCTATCGAGCGTCCATTAGATATGTGTCGAACGGTAGTAAACCTCACTGGCGATGCTGCAGTATCGATGATAGTGGCAAAGTCTGAAGGAAAATTGAAGGAGATAAAACAGAGCTCTTAACATATATCCAACAAAGTAAATCAAAACAACAACTTTTATCTAAAATAAAAACAATGTATCATCCAATCACTCCACCCTACCCCTAACACTTCTCTTATTAAGTATAGGCTTCAACTTCATCCTGTTTTAATACAGATAAAATGGTTTCTTGGTGGTTATAAATTTAAAACTCCTAAAACAATTTCAGCTCTATCATGTTAAATTATAGGTAGAGTATTCTTCTAATATGTAGGAGCTGATAGAAATGCTGAAAGAAGTAGTAAAATCAACTTCACTGTTTTTGGCAACAACCGAACCCTTTTGTTCGCTTTGCTGAATATTCAATTAGACAATTATATGCAACAACATATTTTTAAGAGAAAATATTAAAACAGTAGAAGAGAAAAGCCTAAAGCAAATCTTTTATAGGTTGTTTATGTTGAGATATAACAACAAAAAATGTATGTATATCAATAATTACAATCGTTTATCAAAACTTAAAAAAACAAACACTACTATGTCTAAGACAAAAGTCTTTAATTCGGACAACAAACCAACCTTAACTGAAAAAAAGAACATAATTAAATTTTTATTCGAAAACCTTCAAGAGTACGGCGATCCAGCATCGGATATAGAGAAAGCGATAGACTATGCCCTGCAAGAGGGGCACTCGTTTGGTGGATTTATATTGGTTGCACACTTAGACAACCAAATTGTAGGTGCAGTAGTAATTAATCAAACCGGAATGAAAGATTATATACCCGAAAACATATTGGTTTATATTGCCACACATCGCCAGCATAGAGGAAAAGGGTTAGGGAAAAAGCTAGTAAAAGAAGCTATTGAAATTGCAGAAGGAAACATTGCACTGCATGTTGAGCCGGATAACCCTGCAAAGCATCTGTACGAAAAGTTGGGATTCAGCAATAAGTATTTAGAAATGAGATTTAATAAAAAGAAGTAATGGCTTACGTAACATTTGATACAGAGAAACTAAAATTAAATTTTGAATTCCTTGATAATCTGTTTACAGAGAACAATATCAAATGGTCTATTGTGACCAAAGTGCTGAGTGGCAACAAAATGTTCTTGACAGAGTTGTTGAAACTTGGTATTGACCAAGTATGTGATTCACGTGTAACCAACTTGAAGATTATAAAATCTATAAGACCCGATATAGAAACCATCTACATAAAACCTCCTGCTAAACGTGCTATTGCTAGCGTGGTGAGGTATGCCGATATCAGCTTAAACACAGAGCTGGAAACAATAAAAATGCTTTCGAAAGAAGCACAGAGGCAAAATAGAACCCATAAAATAATTATAATGCTTGAGCTAGGTGAATTACGCGAGGGTGTGATGGGTGAAGATTTTGTTGACTTTTACGAAAGTGTTTTCGAACAAAAAAACATTGAAGTGATAGGAGTGGGTGCAAACCTTAGCTGCCTATATGGAGTACTGCCCAACAGAGACAAACTGCTACACTTGAGCCTCTATCAACAGATACTAGAAGCTAAGTTTAACAAGAAAATCCCGCTAGTATCGGGTGGTTCATCTGTTACCATTCCGCTTATATTTCAAAATATTCTGCCTGAAGGAATCAATCACTTTAGGGTAGGAGAAACACTGTTTTTAGGAACAGAACCATATAACGATGCAGTTATTGAGGAGATGAGCAACAATATATTTATGTTGTACTCAGAGATAATTGAGTTGATAGAGAAGCCCATTGTACCCGATGGTGAGATGGGAACCAACTTGGAAGGCGACACCTATACATTTGATGAAGAGGATATTGGTCAAACAACCATTAGAGCCATTATCGATATTGGCTTGCTAGATGTAGATATAAAACATCTAGAGTTTGTAGATAAAGATATCACAATTGCTGGTGCAAGCTCTGATGTGATAGTAATTGATTTGGGTGACAATGAGAAGGGATATAAAGTGGGTGATGTTATAAAATTTAGATTGGACTATATGGGCACACTTCGCATTATCAACTCTAAATATATAGATAAAAGAATAAGAGGAGCTGGAAAATACTAAGCCCCTTGTCATAATAAACTCATAGTTAAATAATTTTTAAACTCTACGAACCAACCTATTATAAACAGGTTGGTTCGCTTTGTTTAAAACTAAACATTTGTAAGATTTATTGACCAAGAAAAATAGATTTGGAAAGAGAGTAATGATAGGAGTATAAAACAAACAAATTTCTTATATTTGTATCTATGAAATCAATTTATAAGTCAGAAAGTTTAGAGCTATTCACACCCGATACATCGGCAATGGACCTCCCTTTTGTTGGAGGAATTATTGCTGGATTTCCCTCTCCTGCCGATGACTTTGTGTATGAAAGCATTGACCTCAACAAGCTGATTGTAAAACATCCCGATGCTACATTTTATGCTCGCGTTCGTGGACAGTCGATGATGGGCGATTTTATGGAAGACGACCTTTTGGTGATAGACCGCAGTATGGAGTGGACCAACAATAGAATAGCTCTTTGCTATGTAGACAATGAGTTTACACTAAAAAGATTGAAGATTGAGGATGGTAAGTGCTTCTTGATTCCCTCCAACAGCGAGTTTCCAGTTATTGAAGTAGACAACGAAAAAGATGTGATTGTGTGGGGCATTGTTACCTACTCCATCAAAAAACACTAGCCCACCATGTACTCACTGATAGACTGCAACAACTTTTACGCTTCGTGTGAGCGGGTTTTCAACCCATCGCTCAACGGCAAACCTATTGTGGTGCTTAGCAACAACGATGGATGCGTGATAGCACGGAGCAACGAAGCCAAAAAACTGGGCATCCCCATGGGAGCTCCTGCATATCAGTATCAAAACGTGTTTCGCACACATGGCGTAAAAGTATTTTCTGCCAACTTTCATCTCTACGGCGATATGAGTCGCAGGGTGATGAATATACTAAGCACCTACAGCCCTATTGCCGAAATATACTCTATCGACGAATGTTTCCTGTCGCTACATGGTATGAATATAGACCTCCACCAATATGGAGTGGATATGATAGAGAAAGTTACCAGGTGGACAGGGATTCCCATTAGTGTAGGCACTGCTCCCACCAAATCGTTGGCAAAAGCGGCAAATCGAATAGCAAAGAAATTTCCTGAAACAACCAAAGGTTCTTATGCAATAGATAGTGAAGAGAAGCGGATAAAAGCCCTCAAATGGCTACCAATAGAAGATGTGTGGGGAATTGGTAGACAAAGTGCAAAGAAGCTGTATGCCAAAGGGATAAAAAAGGCAATTCAATTTACTGAAATGCCTGAAAGTTGGGTGTTGAAAGAGATGACAGTTGTTGGTCTTCGTTTACAGAGAGACCTTAAAGGCATTGCCACTATTGAGATGGAAACCGAAGAGAAGAAACAAAGCATATCTACTACTCGCTCCTTCGATAGAGATTACAACACATTTGAAGAGGTGAAAGAGCGAATTGTGTCATTCACTACACTCTCTGCAGAAAAACTACGCAAACAACAATCGCTTTGCAACAGATTGACCCTTTTTGTAGAGACCAATAGATTTAAAGAGACAGAAACCTACTATTACAAATCTATTCAGCTGAAACTTCCTTTCTCTACCTGCTCTACATTGGAGTTGGTTGCCTTTGCAGCAATGGGGCTGAAACATATATTTAGAGACAACCTACACTATAAAAAAGCAGGAGTAACACTCTCCCACTTTGTTGATGCCAACTGTCACCAACCATCGCTATTCTTCAATTCCAACCCCAAACACAAGGAGTTGATGCATATAATAGATAAGATAAACGATACCTACAAATCGAATGTAGTGCGACTAGCTGGGATGGACAAAAAGAGTTTTAAAATGAAGCAAGAACACCTATCACCCGCTTACACTACCAATATTAGAGAT
>DUVZ01000341.1 GCA_012840785.1 Bacteroidales bacterium | reverse complement strand
TGAACCTGAGTTACATGCAGACAAAAGATAGACATAACATACAAGATTGCATCGACTACGAAATTTCCCAAATCGTACACCATAGTTTTTAAAAGAAGGTAAACGATTATATTTGAACGGTTTAAATGGAGTGGTTCATTTCCCTCCAGCACCCAACCCTTAACCAATTCACCCTCGTGGAATACTTGTCCTATGAAATCTAAATTACTTCATCTGGAATGCTCCGCATTAAAATCTCTGATTTTATTCCACAGCCAATAAAGCACTGTCGCTTCCCAAAGAGAGCCTGCCCCCAAAAGCACTCATGCTTCATTATATAGCTTTAGTGCAGCAAACCGAAGCAAAAAACAACCACATGATTAAGGCTCTAGGAAACTTAGCAAAAGAATACAACAAAGCAAATTTCCCCTTCTGCATTCTCAAAGGCTTAAGCGTTGGCGTCAACTATCCCTCACCTCTACTTCGAAATTCAGGCGATATCGACATATATTTATACAAAAAAGGCGACTACAAACGAGCCACAGCATACTTTCAATCCAAGGGATACAAAATTTCTCACGGAGGGCGAGTTCACAATCAATTTACAAAAGATGGTGCATCCTTTTTCTAAATATTTGCAAGATTATGTGTATAAACAAAATGAGTTGCAAGAGGGAGGAAAGTTTAAGGACGACTTTAGAGTAACTACATTAGGGAAAATCTTTCGTAAACTTTGGCTTGATGAACTCCCAATGATAATGAATTTATTGAAAGGCGAAATAAAACTTGTAGGAGTAAGACCTTTAAGTCGTCATTATTATAGTCTTTATACAGATGAACTTCAACAAAAGCGTATTCAATATAAACCCGGACTCATACCTCCATTTTATGCGGATATGCCTGAGACATTAGAAGAGATAATGGCATCAGAAATGAAGTACCTTGAAGCCTACGAGAAAAGTCCTTTTAAAACAGATTGGAAATATTTTTGGAAAGTATTCAATAGTATCGTGTTTAAAAGAGCTAGGAGTGCATAACAATTGAAATGTTAATTAGTATATACGCTGCACTTATAATTTATATAATAGAAGCTAAGAAGAAAACAAAAGAGGCACTGCAATTTAATGCAACGCCTTTTTTTGTTTAAACACCTATCTTTTCTGGTTAAATTGTTTGTGTTTCTCAAACATAGTATGAATTGAATTGTTATCTTTGGTGAAGAGAGTAACAAATACTATTAAATAATTATTACAAGAAATGAACAACAATCACTATTGCATCATTATGGCCGGTGGCATCGGTAGTCGCTTTTGGCCTCTAAGTAGAACAGAAAAACCCAAACAATTTGTAGATATACTAGGCGTTGGTCGCACCTTCATACAAATGACCTTCGACCGATTTGCCCCCTTTATCCCCAAAGAGAATTTTATGGTCGTTACGGGCGAGGTGTACAAAGAGTTGGTGTTGGAGCAACTACCCCAGTTGAGCGAACAGCAAGTCCTGTTAGAGCCCGCCCGTCGCAACACCGCCCCCTGCCTAGCCTATGCAGCCTACAAACTACAAAAACAAAACCCCAACGCAGTGATGGTGGTTACCCCCGCCGATCACCTCATACTAGATACAGCCACCTTTTCGCAAGTGATGCAAGAGGGTTTGCAACATGCGCAGGAGAACAATCATCTCCTCACCATCGGCATCACACCCTCGTTTCCCTCCACAGGCTACGGATATATCGATGTGGCAGACACACAAGCTACGTTTAGTAAAGTGGCTCAGTTTAAGGAGAAACCCGATTATGACACGGCAGTGCAATTTATCGAGGAGGGCAACTATCGTTGGAACTCGGGCATGTTTGTATGGTCGGTAAAGGCTATCGATGCAGCATTGCAACAGCATCTGCCCACTGTGTCGGAGCTATTTCGCAGTGCCGATCAATTTTATTACACTCCTGATGAACAAGAAAATGTAAACAAAGTGTACCTAGCTAGCGAAAGCATCTCCATCGACTATGGCATCATGGAAAAAGCCGATAATGTATACGTTCGCAGTGCCGATTTTGGTTGGAGCGACTTGGGTACATGGACATCCCTTTACGAGCAGAGCACAAAGGACAAGCACGATAATGTGCTGTCGGGCGAAGATATCCTAGCAACCGACACAACAAATTGTTTAGTGAAACAATTGAATAGAAACAAGAGGATAGTTGTTGATGGAATAAGA
>DUVZ01000340.1 GCA_012840785.1 Bacteroidales bacterium | reverse complement strand
ATTCAGGATTTTTATAAACTGCGCGTGCAATAAGAATTCGTTGGCGCTGTCCTTGACTTACACCAACACCCTCCATACCTATCTTAGTATTGTAACCTAATGGGAGAGAGTCAATAAAGTCTATTATATTAGCAACTGAAACAGCATGACGAAGTTGCTCAATATCTATATTTTCGTCTCCTAAAGCTATATTTTGAGCAATAGTTTCTGAGAATATAAAGCCATCCTGCATTACTGACCCTGATTTACTACGCCATAAATGTGGATTAATTATATTTAGAGGTGTCTCTCCAATCTTAATCGCACCTTTATTAGGTTCGTAAAATCCCAACATGAGCTTTATTAGGGTAGTTTTTCCACTACCACTCGCTCCAACTATAGCTGTTACTTTCTTTTCTGGAATTCTAAGATTGATATCATTCAACACATAGTCACGATCTGCACCATCATAGCTAAAAGATAAATTTTCCATAATAATATCTCTTTTATCAGGCAAAATGCTTAGTTTATTCTCGATAGTTTCCTCTTCATCTTCTTTTACGTGAATTTCGTTTAGTCGTTCAAGGCTAATCTGTGCATCTTGAAATGCACGAGCAAAACCAATAAATTGCTCTACTGGAGCAGATAACTGACCAATTATATAGGTGAGTGCCATCATCATACCGAGTGTCATTTGACCATCAACAACAGCTTTTGCAGCAATAAAAGTTACAACTATATTAGTTGTTTGACTAAAGAAGACAGTTCCTACTTGTTGTAATTGTCCTACAACAAGTCCCTTTATACTAATTTTGAATAGCTTTACTTGAATGCGTTCCCACTGCCACCTTTTCTGTTTTTCGCAGTTATTTAATTTAACTTCCTGCATTCCTGTAATGAGCTGAATAAGATTACTTTGTTCGCCTGCTGATTGTGCAAAACGTTTGTAATCTAACTCTCTCCGATATTTCATGAACAACAATACCCAAACTATATAGAGTATATTCCCTAAAAGAAAAATTCCAAGAATCATCCAATTATAGTAAGCAAGCACAAATGCAAATACAAAGAAGTTGACAAAAGAGAAAAGTGTATTGATTGAATTTCCTGTTAAAAAAGATTCTATACGACCATGATCACCGATGCGTTGCATTATATCTCCAGTCATCTTTGTATCAAAATAGCGAAGAGGTAGTTTCATTAACTTTATTAGAAAATCAGAAATCAACGCAATGTTGATACGTGTATTCATGTGAAGTAGTATCCAGCTACGTATAAACTCAACAGAAAGTCGTGCAACAAATACTACTAACTGTGCAATAAGGATAAGAGTAATGAAACTAATGTTTCCATCACGAATACCTACATCTACAAGAGCTTGTGTAAGAAAAGGGAAAATTAACTGTAGAACGCTAATCACAAGCATTCCTAATGTCAACTGAACCAATTGACTTTTATAGGGTGTTAAATAGCGGAGAAAAAATCGAAGATTTCTCTTTTTAGACTCTTTCTCATCGTCTTGATTGAAAAACTCTGTTCCAGGTTGCAAAAGAAGAGCTGTACCTTTATCTTCTTCATCTCTCTTTGTGCTATACCAACATTTTTTGAAATCCGCTTCATCATATTTCACCAGCCCTAAAGCTGGGTCAGCTACATAAACTCGATGCCCTACTTTCTTATCTTTCTTAATTTCATATACAACTACAAAGTGATCTTGTTTCCAATGTACAATACAAGGTAGCGATACATCTTTTACTAACTGCTCAAATGAAATCATCACTCCTGTTGTGCGAAACCCAATATGCTCTGCAGCATCACTTATGCCCAGCATTGACACTCCCTCACGTGTAATAAATGAGTGTTGACGAAGAGTTTCCAACGTATAATGTTTCCCATAATGCTTGGCTATCATGCGCAAGCATGTGGGACCGCAATCCATGACGTCAAGTTGGGTATATGAGGGGAATGATTTTCGCATAATAGTAAATTATAATTAAAATCTAAAAAACAGACTCGTAATCACATTGCGAGGACGAATCTGATATTCTCGGCTCATTGATGTTAGTCTGCTGTAGTTAATATAAATATAACGCTTTGCATTTTCTATATTAAGTTAATTGCAATAAAAAGGAAACTTCGTTATGGCATAGTTTTCTGGTAATGATATTTTTAAACAAATGAAGGGAATTTGTTGATGGATGACAGATGACATAAGCCTTATTTATAATCCCTTTCAATTAAATCATAATTCACTGGCTCATCTTTTCCAAATGAAATTCCGTTTTGAGCTTCCATAATGCTTTTGGAATTAAAAAGATTTTGAATGGAGGCTTTTAAAAAATCTATACGATCTATT
>DUVZ01000339.1 GCA_012840785.1 Bacteroidales bacterium | reverse complement strand
GAATAATTTTTCCTACACAATCTTTGGTCTCCTCCTGCAAAGCTTTTAGTCGCTCTTCTCTGCGAGCCACTGCATACACTATTGCTCCATGCGAAGCGAAGAGACGTGCAATAGACCTGCCAATACCTGAACTTGCTCCTGTAACGATTGCTACCTTACCTTTTAGTTTCATAATGCCTTCTTTTGGATTAAATTTAGAACAATTGTCTATAAATGTAGCTATATATATGGCAAAATGCAAACAAATGTAGTTAAATATCAATTGTTGGTTATTGATTATTAATAGGTTGGTTATCAGTGGTGCGGGTTACGGGTTGCGGGTTGTGTGTTACGGGTTACGGAGTTTGGTTCATAGCGGCTACTAGTGACTGTTCACTGTTCACTGTTCACGCATCACCTTTTTATCAATTAAATAAAATAAAGTCCAATATTTTTGATTATTTTTGTATCTATCAAAAAAAGCGATTAATTATGAATAAAAAGATAAGAGCAGCCATAGTGGGCTACGGCAATATAGGCAGATATGTGATAGACACAATAGTGCACACAGCGGATGTGGAGATAGCAGGAGTGGTGCGTCGAAGTGTTGACAAAATACCTGCCGAGCTAGAGGCTTACAAGGTGACAAACTCGATAGACAACCTAGTGGATGTAGATGTGGCTATACTCTGTTTGCCCAGCCGATTGACGGAGGATGCTGCAAAGGATATATTGGCAAAGGGCATCAACACGGTCGATAGTTTTGATATTCACCAAGATATTGTGTCGCTACGGGCATCGCTTAATGAGGTGGCTCGCAGGCACGGTGCTGTAGCTGTGGTATCTTCGGGGTGGGACCCCGGAAGCAACTCTGTGGTGAGGGCGCTGATGCAGGCAATGGCTCCTAGTGGTGTTACTTATACCAATTTTGGTCCTGGCATGAGCATGGGTCACTCCGTGGCTGTAAAGGCAATAGAGGGGGTGAAGGATGCTTTGTCTATCACCATCCCCACGGGTACGGGTATTCATCGCCGAATGGTGTATATAGAGTTGATGGAGGGGTACGATTTTGCAGCTGTAGCCAATGCTATCAAAAGCGATGGCTATTTTGTGAACGACGAGACGCATGTTTTTAAGGTAGACGATGTGAATGAGCTAAAAGATATGGGACATGGTGTGGCAATGGAGCGCAAGGGTGCATCGGGGAGTACACAAAATCAGCTCTTCTCGTTTGGAATGCGGATAAACAATCCTGCACTCACGGCGCAGATGTTGGTAAATGCTGCTCGTGCATCATTTCGTCAGCAACCAGGGGCTTATACGTTGATTGAGATTCCGGTGGTGGATTTGTTGCCGGGGAGTAGGGAAGAGTGGATTGGGAAACTGGTTTGATTAATTATTAATGATTAACCCCATGGAATAAAATCTATGATTTTAATGCTTTGCATTATTCCACGGGGTGAATGTCTGCAATGGTGGGCTGGTAGTGGGGTTACGTGGTGCGAGGTGCGTGGTGCGGGTGTGCTCACAACGTTTCCCATTCATTTATCACACCTCCAAGCTCCAAATAACATCCAAATTCTTAATTTTTAATTCATAGTTCTTAATTCTCCCGCCACTTTTAATTTTTAACTATAAACTATTAACTTACTATGAGACTTTTAGGCAATATTATTTGGGTTGTGTTTGGCGGACTTTTTGTAGCCATCGAATATGCAGTAGCAAGCATCCCCTTTTTTATATCAATTATTGGCATTCCGTTTGGCATTCAATCTCTTAAAATGGCAACTGTAGCATTGTGGCCCTTTGGTAAAAAAATAGAGGTGGTGCACGAAAATACGGGTTGTTTATCGGCTATTATGAATGTGCTATGGTTCTTTATTGGAGGCATTACAATAGCGCTCACCCATTTGGGTTTTGGACTGCTCTTCTACATCACCATTATTGGTATACCGTTTGGCAATCAGCATATGAAGTTGGCAAAGCTAGCGTTGATGCCCTTTGGACGCAGGATTGTGGAGAGATAATTGTTACGGGTTACGGGGTGCGGGTTACGGGGTGCGGGTTACGGGGTTCGGTTCATAGAATTTTCTAGTCACTTGTTTCTAGTCACTTGTTACTATTCACTGCTCACTGTTCACGCATTATTGATTACGCATCACTAATCCATACAACCAATGGTCTATGCGTACTAGAGCCGCAATACCCTCTATAACTTTCAGCCAACAGCTAACACCCAACCGCCATTGATCATCACAGAAAACAAAATTCCCCCCCATATTGCAAGATAATTCCTAAATAATTAACTATCTTTGCTAGTCAAACATTTTAAAATCGCGGCATTATGCAAATGTACATTACATGGAAGGTCGATCCCGAGCTATTCACACTTCTTGGTAGAGAAATAAGATGGTATGGTTTGCTATGGGTGATAGGGCTTATTGTAGCCATCATTATCGTTCAAAAGATATTCGAAAAAGAGAGACTGCCCGAGAAGTGGTTCGATTCGCTTTTTGTGTACATGATGCTAGGTATTGTTGTAGGGGCACGATTGGGGCATTGTTTGTTTTACGAACCTGCCTACTATCTTGCAAATCCATTAGAGGTATTTGCAATTTGGGAGGGTGGCTTGGCAAGTCACGGTGGTGTAATAGGCATTATTATTGCTGTGTGGCTCTACTCTAAAAGGGTAACCAAGAAGAGTATGCTGTGGACTTTTGATAGGGTGATAGTGCCCACAGGTTTTACGGCTGCTGCTATTCGTTTAGGCAATTTGATGAACCACGAGATATATGGCGGACCCACCAGTCAGCCATGGGGTTTTCGTTTCATTACAAACATTGGACATTGGAAAGCTGGTGTGGCAGAGCCCATATTCTCCGAACCCTCGCATCCCACACAGATATACGAAGCGCTTATCTATCTTCTTGTTTTTGCCATCACCATGCATCTCTATTGGAAAACCAACGCTATAAAGAGGCAGGGTTTGCTGATAGGTATTGGTATGATTATAATTTTTGTGTCGCGGTTTTTGATTGAGTTTGTAAAACATGTACAGGTTCCTTCGGAAATAGCGATGCGAGAAAGTACAGGGCTAATTCTTGGTCAGTGGCTCAGCATTCCGTTTATACTGTGGGGTTTGTGGCTTGTGTGGAATGCATACAGGGGTGCAAAACCTATGAAGGAGCAGCCTGTGGATGTGAAGAGAGACGACCCTGTTGACAATTTTATTACGAAATAGAAATTATTAACTTTAAAAGACAAAGTGCATGCACACTTGGTCTTTATAAAAACAAAACAATATATATATATGTACAATCCAGTTGAAATTAAGAAAGATCTGTTTTACGTTGGTGTAAACGACAGAACTACAGAGTTGTTCGAGAATTTATGGCCACTTCCACAAGGGGTTTCATACAACTCGTACCTCATTCGCGACGAGAAAGTTGCACTGATTGATACTGTTGAAATTGGTTTCACAGATGTTTTTTTGAAAAAGATAGAGGTTCTGCTAGGCGACAAGCCAATAGACTATCTAATTATAAACCACATGGAGCCCGACCACACTGGTGCGCTACTATTTTTGTTGAACAAGTATCCAAACATAAAATTGGTGGGAAGTGCAAGAATAGCCGATATGTTGGAGGGTTTTTATGGTGTTGCCGAAAATGTGGTGATAGTGAAAGAAGGCGAGGAGCTTAGTTTGGGTAAACACACATTGCAATTTAGCATGACGCCCATGGTGCATTGGCCCGAAACTATGATGACTTATGTGAAAGAGTGCAAAACACTTTTTGCTGGCGATGCTTTTGGTACGTTTGGCACGCTAGATGGGGGAGTGCTCGACTCGCAGCTAAACCTTGATAAATATTGGGACGAGATGATTCGTTACTACTCAAATATTGTTGGTAAATATGGTAGTCCGGTGCAAAAGGCGCTAGATAAATTTGCCGATAAGGAGATAAGCACTATCTGCTCTACTCACGGACCTGTATGGACGGTGAAAGAGAATATAGTGAAGGTGATTGGCTTGTATGATAGATTGAGCCGTTATGAAGGCGAGAAAGGGCTTGTAATTGCCTATGGAAGCATGTATGGCAACACCGAGCAGGTGGCAGAGGCAATAGCTGCTGAGGCGGCTGCAGCTGGTGTGAAAAATATTGTAATGCACAATTTGTCGAAGAGCAACTTGTCTTATGTAATTCAAGATGTGTTTAAATACAAAGGGTTGATTATTGGTTCGCCTACATACAATGCTAAGCTTTTTCCAAAGGTTCAAAACTTGATAGATGAGCTGTCGAACAAGAACTTGAAGAACAGATACTTCGGATATTTTGGTGGATTTACTTGGGCAGGAACTGCTGTAAGGGCGCTGGGCAAATTTGCCGATTCGATGCCGTTTGAGATTGTGTGCAATCCGGTAGAGATGAAACAATCGATGAACGAGGATGTGTATGAAATGGCAAAAACATTGGGCAAAAACATGGCTGAAAAGGTTCTTTCTGACGATGCTATTGTGCCCAATCAAACTACTGATTGTGAGTAAACAACCCAATATGTGGTTGACTTGCAAACTATAACAAATTAAATAATAGAGATAAACAATTTAATATTAAAAATATGAGATTAATTATTCAACCCAATGCCGATCAATTGGCTCAGTGGGCTGCAAACTATGTAGTTTCTAAAATTAATAAAGCTAAGCCAACTGCCGACAAACCTTTTGTACTTGGATTACCTACCGGATCGTCTCCGCTAGGGATGTACAAGAAGTTGATTAAAATGCATAAAGAGGGGCTTGTGTCGTTTGAGAATGTAGTTACATTTAATCTCGACGAGTATATTGGCTTGGATGCCAAGCATCCGCAGAGCTACCATTTTTTTATGTGGAAAACTTTTTTCGAGCATATCGACATTAAGAAGGAGAATGTGAATATTCCTTGTGGTGTTGCCGAAGATGTTGATGCTGAGTGTCAAGCCTATGAAGATAAAATAAAGGCTGCTGGTGGTATCGATCTGTTTATAGGTGGAGTGGGTTCGGATGGACACATTGCATTTAATGAGCCAGGGTCGTCGCTTGCATCACGTACTCGTATCAAAACGCTTACTACTAAAACAATTGTAGCCAACTCGCGTTTCTTTGACGATGATGTAAATTTAGTTCCAAAAACTGCAATTACTGTGGGTGTAGGCACTATTATGGAGTCGAAAGAGATTCTACTATTGGTGAGTGGTGCTCACAAGGCAAGATCGCTGTATCATGCTGTAGAGGGTCCTGTAAATCAAATGTGGACAGTGAGCACTATTCAATTGCACCGCAAAGGTATTATTGTGTGCGATTATGATGCTTGTTCTGATTTAACAGTAGGAACTTACAAGTACTTCTTGGATATTGAGCACGATAACTTAAATCCTGACTCTTTGATGGAGTAATGTATCTTCAATAAATGTTTGCGTAAATAGAATGAAAGGATATCTAGTCAGTTAGATATCCTTTCTTTGTATCTTCTATGCGTAATTGTAAACGGTGAACAGTAAGCTGTAAACAGTAAATTGTGACAAGTAACTAGTAAATTATATGAACCGACCTCGTAACCCGCACCCCGCACCATGCACCACAAAACCCGCTACCACCCAACCACAGCAGACATTCATCCCGTGGAATAATGCAAAGCATTAAAATCAAAGATTTTATTCCATGGGGTTAATAATTAACAATTAACCATTAATAATTACTTAAAAGTTGCCCCAATAATATCCAACAACTCATTAGTAATGCTCTGCTGCCTCGATTTGTTGTAAACCAGTGATAGTTCTTCTAGCAAGTCGTCGGCATTGTCAGTAGCAGCCTGCATAGCAATAGACCGTGCGGCATGTTCCGATGCATGCGACTCGATAAGGTAGGAGTAGAGTTTTAGTTTTATTACTTGTGGAATCAATTCCTGAAAGATTGTCTCTTTGTCAGGCTCTACAATATAATCGATATAGCCTTCATCTTTCTGCTCTTTCAAATCATCTAGTGAGATGGGCAATAGGGTTTCGCTTGTCAAGGTTTGGCTGCCTTTGCTAATGAAGTGGTGGTATATCACTATTACCTTGTCTATCTCTTTCTCCTGGAACTGTTTCATCAAACTATCGGCTATCTCCACAGTTTCGTCGTAATTGGGGTTGTTTGCCAACTCGTCAAACTCCATTTTGGGCTCAAACTCCATCTTTTTGATAGCTTGTGCTATCTTCTTTCCTATAGCATATATCTCTATATTCTCTTTGGGTAGGTGTGCAAGTTGGTCGGTAGTTTTTACAAACTCTTTCACAACATTTGAGTTGAATGCACCACAGAGATTCATATTTCCAGAAAATACTACAATGGCTACTTTGTTTACCTCTCGCTGCTCTTCATAGAGCGATGTAACCGAGCCTTGTGTGCTAAGGAAATTGGTTAGTATTTGGCTCACCTTTTGCTGATAGGGGCGAAAGTTTTCGGTAATACGTTGAGCCCTGGCAAGCTTCACAGTCGATACCATCCGCATGGCAGAGGTAATTTGCTGTGTAGACTTTACAGAGCTTATTTTAGATTTTATTTCTCTTAAAGAGGCCATTTTTTATTTGCTTGTAGATAGAATTCTATCGATTACTTGTTGTGCTATCTTCTCTATTATATTGGTTACATCGTCGTTTATTGTGCCACTTTTTATCACATCTAGCACATCTTCTTGGTGCAATGTTTCGAGTAGGCTTAAAAACTCTTTTTCAAACTCTTTTACTTTGCTCAAAGGTATTTTTGCCAGCAAGGCATTGGTGCCGCAGTAGAGTAGGGCAACTTGTTTTTCCACACTCATGGGTTTATTGATGGGTTGAACAAGCAGGGCTACGTTTTTCTGTCCCTTGTCGATGGTCATTGCCGTTACTTTGTCAAGGTCGCCACCAAATTTTGTAAAGGCAGATAGTTCGGTAAATTGTGCTTGGTCCATTTTAAGTGTTCCAGCAATCTTTTTCATGGGTTCAATTTGTGCATTACCCCCCACGCGTGACACTGATATACCCACATCAATGGCGGGTCGGTTGCCTTGATTAAATAGTTGTGTGTCGAGAAATATTTGCCCATCGGTAATAGAAATAACATTGGTGGGAATATATGCCGATACGTCTCCTGCTTGTGTTTCGATAATGGGTAGAGCTGTAAGCGAGCCTCCTCCTTTTATCTTTCCTTTCAAGCTTTCTGGTATATCGTTCATCTGCTCTGCCACCTCTTGCTGATTGATAATGCGTGCAGCACGTTCTAATAGGCGCGAGTGTAGGTAAAACACATCGCCTGGATAGGCTTCGCGGCCCGATGGACGACGCAAAATTAGTGACACCTCTCTATAGGCAACTGCCTGTTTCGATAGGTCGTCGTAGACAACCAATGCGTTGCGCCCAGTATCTCTAAAATACTCGCCAATGGCTGCTCCTGCAAATGGAGCGTAGTATTGTAGTGCTGCGGGGTCGGATGCGTTGGCTGCCACAACTACTGTATAGTCCATGGCACGATGGTGGCGCAGTGTTTCTACAATAGATGCCACTGTGCTACCTTTCTGACCAATAGCTACATAAATACAATAGACGGGGTCGCCGGCATCGAAATTTTCTCTCTGATTGATGATAGTATCTACAGCAATGGTTGTTTTACCTGTTTGACGGTCGCCAATGATAAGCTCTCGCTGTCCACGTCCAATGGGAATCATCGAGTCGATTGACTTTAAGCCCGTTTGAAGGGGCTCGTTTACTGGCTGACGGTATATTACGCCTGGTGCCTTTCGTTCGAAAGGCATCTCAAACTTCTCTCCTGCTATTTCGCCTCTACCATCTAATGGTGCGCCTAGTGGATTGATAACACGCCCCAGCATCTCTTCGCCTGCAAAAATAGATGCAACTCTGCCTGTTCGTCTCACAATGTCGTTTTCCTTTATCTCTGAGGTAGGTCCAAGCAATACTGCCCCCACATTGTCGGCTTCGAGGTTCATCACAATGGCTTTCATTCCATTTTCAAACTCAAGCAACTCGTTCGACTCTGCATTGCGTAATCCATATATACGGGCAACGCCATCGCTTATTTGCAAAACGGTGCCCACTTCATCCAACTGAATTCCAGAGTCTATACCTTCGAGCTGTGCACGAAGAATATCTGATACTTCACTTACTTTTATTTTATTGATCGACATTTTTTCTATTTTTGACTTTGAGAAAAGTTGACTATTTATATAATTCGTCTATTTCTTTCGATATATTGGTTTCTAATTGAATTCAACTGTCGGCTTAAACTAGCATCCCAGCGAATAAAATCTAAATCTAAAATAAATCCTCCTAATATTTCAGGATTTACTGTTTTCTCTAACTCTAATGTTCCTTCTACTTTCTGTTCAACCGATTTTTTGAGCATCGACATAGTGGCATCGTCAATTTCAACGGCAGTAATGAGTGTGCCTCGAATAATATTCTTACTCTCATTATACACCTCTTGATATTGTAGCATGATGCTTTGTAAACAGGCCTCTCTACCGTTTTCGAGCAATAGATTGATAAATCTCATAAACACATCCGAAACCTTGCCTCCGCTAGCAGTAATAATAAGCTCACGCTTATTTTGCTTCGAAAGTAGGGGGTTTTCGAGTGCGGTATGCAGTGCTTTGGTGTTTACAAACACATCTTGAAGAAACTTTGCTTTTGCATACACTTCATCTTCCTTGTTATTGTTTTGTGCAAACATTAACAAAGCCTTTGCATACCTCACTGATATTAATCCTATGTTCATCTATTTTCTTTCTGTTTACGATAGATTGATTTCGTCGACAAGACGCTCTATCATGCTCATTTGACTCTCTTTGTCTTTTAAGTTTTCTCTTAAAACTTTTTCGGCTATATCTACAGATATCTGAGCCACTTCTCGTCTAATTGCGCTTATAGCTTCTTCTCTCTCTTGTGTAATTTGTATACGAGCACTCTCGATGAGGTGTTTGGTTTCTTGAATAGCCTTTTGTTTGGCTTTTTCAAGAATCAATTCTCTCTGTTTTGCTGCCTCTCTCAAGATTTTTTCTTTCTCTTTGTTTGCAGCATCAATGAGTGCTTGATTTTGCTCGCGAGTGTGCTCCAATTTTTCGAAGGATTGCTTGGCTGCGTCAAGAGAGTCGTCTATAAATTTCTTTCGACTCTCTATCTTGTCTAAAATGACAGGAAAACCAAACTTACCTAAAATAAACATTACTATTCCAAATGCAATAGTCATCCAGAATACCAATCCTGGATCTGGAGTTAACAAAGATGATGACATATACTCTTACTTTTTATAGAATAAAACCAGCAACAACAATAGCAAAAAGTGCAACACCCTCGACAAGTGCAGCCGAGATAATCATACTCATTCTAAGGTCTGGTGCAACTTCGGGTTGGCGTGCCATATTGTCCATAGTGGCAACTGCAATTTTTGAAATGCCTAATGCTGCAAAAATAACTGTAACTGCAATTACTAAGCCTGCAGAAATTGCTACAAAGTCTACCGCACCGGCGGTTTGAAGTAATACTGATAATAACATAGTTTTTAATTTTAATGATTAATTATTTGATTTAATATTTTAAGTTCTATTTTGTTTGTTTCTTTCTTGGTTCTGGGGTTCTAGCCAAACCAATAAACACGGATGTGAGTATGGTAAATATATAGGCTTGAATAAAGGCTACAAGCATCTCCAAAAAGAAGATAAATATGTTGAAAAACACCGACACTACAGTCATGCCGCTATTGATGCCTGCTCCCAAACTTACTGTTACAAATACCAAACTAGTAAGCCCCAACATAATGGAGTGGCCAGCTGTCATGTTTGCAAACAAACGAATCATCAAGGCAAATGGCTTGGTGATAGTACCCACCAACTCTATTATTTGCATTAATGGAAACGGTGCTTTAAGAAATGTGGGCACATCGGGCCAAAACAAATCTTTGTAATATGATTTTGAGCCTGTGAGATTGACCGTCAAAAACGTGAAAAGGGCAAGTACTAGTGTTACAGAGATGTTGCCTGTAACGTTTGCTCCTCCAGGAAAGAAGGGAACTAGCCCCAACAGGTTGTTGAAAAAGATGAAAAAGAAAAGTGTGAGCACAAAGGGTGCATATTTTCTATACTCTTTTCCTATCGATGGTCTAATTACGTCGTTCATCAAGCTCTCTATAAGAAATTCCATGCCTCCACTAAAGCCTTTTTTACCATTGAGGGACTCCTCTTTGTAGTGGCGAGCAACGCTCATAATAATCAATATAAGCAGCAGTGAGCTTAGTAGTATTGATGCTGCATTTTTTGTTATTGATAAATCGAGTGGTCTCACTTCGTCGCCTGCTCTGTTTCTCTCTACAATTTTACCTTTGTAGGGTCCATCGGGAGCTATATAAAAAGGCATATTTAGAGAGCTTACCTCCTCTAAAACTGATGATGAGTAGATATTAAATCCATGCTCTTTGCTAATAAGGATGATGGGCAAGGGTATGGATATAGCTTCTTCGTTTATGGTGAAAAGATGCCACTCATAGGTGTCGGCAAGGTGTTCTAAGATTAACTCTCTCACATCTATCTCCTCGTGCTGCTGCTCATTGCTGGGCACAGCATTGCCAAGTGCTTCTTGCGCCGATACGTTGGTAACGAGGAAAGAGGCAGACAAAATAAGAAGTAATATGAAGTTAAACTTTTTTATCATTGATTGTCTGTTTTATTTGTTGGTGGTAGGTTGTTTCTGTACCATGTTTCGAGATTGATATAAAAAAAGGTCTCCAAAAACAGGTAACAGAGATAAAATACAACCATCATAATAGCAAAACTTTTAATTTCGGCTCTGTCTACCAACCAGTATATAGTGGTGAGTGCAAGTGCTAAAAACATTTTTATACCACGAATAAGCATAAATGTATTGAATAATTTATTGCGGTTTTCTGTTTTCAATGTAGTAAGGATGTAAATTGTAACAATCCCCACAATGTAAAAGAATAGTGGTATTAATGGATAGTCGTAAAACGCTAGTTGCGGAAAAAATTGGATTAATATAAGCCATGAGCCAAACCCAATAACCACAATAAAGAGTGTGAGCAAAAGTATAAGTTTTTGTCTTAGTTTTTTCATTTTATCACTGATTCTAAGCACACTGTTATTACATTGTTTTTTACCTCGGCAAATCCACCCAATACATCGATAGTGGTTATCTCTTCGTCAATTGTGTACTTTATCTTTCCCTCTGTTAGTGAAGAGATAATGGCACCATGATTTTTTAGAACTGTAAATATCCCTTTGGTGCCAGGTAGGGTCACCGAGGTTACTTTTCCATCGAAAAGCACGCCATTGGGGGTATATATTTCTAATTTGAGAATGTTCACTATTCTATTGGTTTTATCTGTTTGCTTGTTCCATTAATTTCTTGCCCTTGTCGATGGCTTGGTTTATACCTCCTACATTGAGGAAAGCCATTTCGGGGTATTCGTCCAACTCTCCATCGAGAATCATTCTAAAGCCTCGTATTGTCTCTTCTATTGGCACCATCACGCCGGGCAGACCTGTAAATTGTTCTGCCACATGGAAGGGCTGCGATAGGAATCGTTGCACTTTACGGGCTCTGTTAACGGTTAGTCTGTCTTCGTCTGACAATTCCTCCATGCCTAATATAGAAATAATATCTTGCAATTCATTGTTTCGTTGCAGTATCTGAATTACATCTTGGGCTGTATTGTAGTGCTCTTCTCCCACAATTTCTGGGGTGAGAATGCGTGATGACGACTCTAATGGGTCTACTGCGGGGTAGATACCCAATCCTGCCACTTTACGGCTCAACACTGTTGTGGCATCGAGATGCGAGAAAGTGGTTGCTGGTGCAGGGTCGGTGAGGTCGTCGGCAGGCACATACACTGCTTGAACCGATGTAATAGATCCTGTTTTTGTAGAGGTAATGCGCTCTTGCATAGCGCCCATTTCTGTAGCCAGGGTTGGTTGATATCCAACTGCCGAGGGCATTCTGCCCAGCAGTGCCGATACTTCTGAACCGGCTTGTGTGAAACGGAATATATTGTCTATAAAAAACAGGATGTCGGCTTTGCCTTCGGGGTTGTTGTCACGAAATGATTCGGCCACTGTTAAACCTGACAGAGCTACCGATGAGCGTGCTCCGGGTGGCTCGTTCATCTGCCCAAATATAAGGGTGGCTCTCGATTTTTCTACTGCATCGTAATCTACTTTCGATAAGTCCCAATGGCCCTCTTCCATACTTTTTTTAAACTCGGCACCGTAGTCTATAATACCCGACTCAATCATTTCACGCAGAAGATCGTTACCCTCACGTGTACGCTCTCCAACACCAGCAAAAACGGAAAAACCTCCTTGCCCTTTTGCAATATTGTTTATTAACTCTTGTATGAGCACTGTTTTGCCAACACCGGCTCCGCCAAAGAGTCCAATTTTACCTCCTTTTGAATAGGGTTCGATAAGGTCGATTACCTTTATTCCGGTAAAAAGTATTTCGGTGGTTGTTGAAAGGTCTTCAAACTTTGGTGGCTCGCGGTGAATAGGGTTGGCTCCTTTTTTGTCTAAAGAGCGCAAACCGTCGATTGGGTCGCCTGTTACATTCATCAGTCTGCCTCTTGTTTGTATTCCAAAAGGCATATTGATGGGTCCACCGGTTGCTTCCACTTTCATGTGTCGTCGCAGTCCATCGGTAGAGTCCATAGCAACTGTTCTTACCACGTTTTCTCCAATATGCTGTTGAACTTCAACAATGAGGACACTTCCATCTGATCTTGTTATGGAAAGAGCATCGTTTATAGCGGGCAGGGTGGTGGTGTCGTCTTCTAGTATGTCGAAAGAGACATCCACAACCGGACCAATTATTTGTGAAATATGTCCATTTAATTGTTTCATAATATGATTGAGTGAGTTTATTTAGCGTTGTGCATTTTTTTTGAATCAAGCTTCTAATATAACAAAAAAATCACCCTTAATAAACTTTTAGGGTGAAATTATTATTTTTGATTGAGCAAAAGTATATAAATAAAGTTGTTCATGCAACTATAGGGGTGTTAAATAAAGTTGTTTATGCAACTATGTTGGATAAAAGTGTAAAAACAGGTTTGTTTTTGAGGGTCGTTGTGGCTCATTATTGTGTTTGTTCTACAAGATTGCATGATAGTTCTTGTAGGGCATACTGGGTGCAATAGTAGGGGGTTAGTGTCGTTTGCCTGTAGTTATCCTGCCATTTTTGTTTGCCTCTCTATACTTTCGTAGCTCTTCTTGCATAAAGGTTCGTTCGGCTTGATGTGCTTTGAATAGCTTTTGGGGCGACATCATTTTATTGAATTTGTCGGCATATTCTTTGTCCAGTTCTGCCTCTTCTATTCTTATATTTATAATTTCTTGGTTCAACTGTTCGTACTCATCATCCGATAAGGTGTCAGATTTTTCTGTTTTACTCATCAGGTCTTTTAACCTTCGGTGAAGCTCTAGTTTTTTTCTTTGAAGTTCGCTATTAAGAGGGAAAAACTTTTGAGCTTCCTCCTCTGTCAATCCCGACTCTTTTATAATAAACTCTTGTTTGCTTTTCTCAAATGCTTGCAAATCCATAAGCGATTTGCTAGAATCTTGCGCATTTATGAATAATACATTTATAAAGAGTGTGATGGATATAAGAAATAATGTTTTTTTCATAAAATTATAAGCTGTTCAAGTAATCTTGATTTTGGATTAAATCGTAATAGTCTTCATCTACAAACTGCGTTTCTATATAGTCGAAAAACTCCTCTTCAGAAATTTCAACACCACTCCAATAGTCCTCCTGCTGTGTATTTGTGTTTGTAACAAGTACTCTTACAGTAAAAAACAAACCAAGAAACATTGCAGCCATGTATGCCCAAGGTTTTGCCTTGTCCCACATAGATATAGGTTCAATAACGGGAGCTTGCTTTTCGGGCAGGTTAGCCATGATTGTATCATTGAGCTGCGAAAAGTAGTTTTCAGGAACTGTAAATGGAACCTTGTTACCGATATCTGCTAATGTTTGTTTTTTTGTTTCCATACTTTTTTAGAAGGGTTGCTTCTGGTTTTATATATTGAGTGTTGTATGCTATTATACGTGTAATTAAGACTATGCTAAAATTGAAAGGTTTAATTACTTTCTTTTAAAAATTTCTCAACTTTCTTTACTGCGTGATGATATGATGCTTTAAGTGCTCCAACTGATGTGCCAAGTATGTCTGACATCTCATCATACTTCAATTCATTGAAGTATTTCATTTGAAAAACAAGGCGCTGTTTCTCGGGCAGTGTCACTACTGCTTGTTGCAATAACAATTGTGCTTGATCGCCATCGAAATATTTGTCTCCTTCAAGTTTGTTAACCAAAAACGAGTCGTCGTCGTCGATAGACAGGTTTAGTTTGGCTTTTGATCTATTAATAAAGGTGATGCTTTCGTTGATAGCTATTTTATACAACCATGTCGATAGTTTGGCATCGCCTCTAAATTTGTCGATGTTGAGCCATGCTTTAATAAATACATCTTGGAGAATATCGTTTGCATCATCATGCGAATAGACCATTTTGCGTATTTGCCAATATAGTCGTTCGCTATATTCCTCAACAACATAAGCGAAACCCTTCTTTTGTGTATCAGGATTTCGCAACATTTCTAGTATGTCTTCTTCGTTGAAAATTGTTTTCATAAGTTTGCGATTACCGCAAAGATATCGTTTTTAATTTTATTCTACTCATCTTCGTCACCTATTTCAAGCCAACGGGCAAATTTTTCTGCTGTTTCTTGGTTATCTTCCCACCATTTTAGCGATTCTGGAAAATAAGCCACACTTATATATCTGCAGTAGGTGTCGAAGTGGGCTGATTCTAAAATTCTTGTAATTACTGGCACTTGATAGCACCAAAAGAGTCCTTGCTGCGAGCCATCGTTCTCTTCGCTCAAAACGGTGAAGATTGCACGAGTAACCTCTTTAAAAGAGTGATATAGCACTGTGTTGGTAGAGTCGGCTTCTATTGCTGCTTTGTCTATTGTTACCTCTAGAGAGTCGAGTGTGCTTTTGATTGCACTATATACCAGGTTTCTGTCCACACCATCTAGATGGTCTAATCGTGGAGTGTTTTTTCTGTTTACTACTGTATCTTTTTTATTGGAGTGTCGTTGTAGCTGTTTCTGAATGAAGGAGCGCTCTAAGGGTTCTTCGGTAGTCTCTTTTACATGCATTGCTTGTAGCATCTCCTCGAAGGCAACCTTTGTGCGATGTGTGCTTGGCTCGTTGAGCAAGAAAAACTGGAATGATAGTATGCTTTGCACCCACATTTCTTTGTCGCTTAGGGCATAAGCCGATAGAAGGAATGGGCCACTTTGAAATTTATCAAGGTTGAGGGCTTTTTCGGCATGAAGCAAGGTGTTGTCTAAATCTCCTTTGTTGTAGTAGTTTAAAGCCAAATTGAAGTGTAGGTAATAATCGTCGCCTATCAATCTTAAAGCATTTATCAAAAGCATAATTGCGTCATCCACTTTGCCAGTTTCGGCAAGTGCTTCACTCTTCACTCCATAAGCCCCTTTTAGCAGCTTCTCTTCATCGGAGTTGATAACAATGGTGCTAAATTTTGAGGCGTTTTCATAATCTTTTATGGCTAAATAGGATAGTGCCAACTCATAGGTTGTAATCATAGAGTTGGGTTCTACTTCTAGTGCTTTCTGAAAAGTTTCAATCGATTGTTTGTACTCCTTGGCATCGTATTGTTCGATGCCTATCTTTATCAATTCGTCAACACTTTGATTCTCATCTGCTTCTTGTGCAAATAGGTGTAGAGTGGTTGTAGCCAAAAGGAGGATTATGATGTATTTTTTCATCGGGTTGTATTTTTAAAAAATAAAAGTAGCAAAATATATCCTATTTTGTTTACTATTTTGGATAAAATAATGAGAAGTAGCAATTGTAAACAAAAAACCACTAAAATATATGTAGGTTTTTCTGTATGCAACTATTATGTATTACTTTTGTAGTAAAATTATAACAATTATGAGATATATTGAATTATCAATCAAAGCAACGCCTTCAAACGAAACTATAACAGATGTGTTGTCCTTCCATTTAGGAGGCATTGGGTATGATAGTTTTGTAGCTACCGAAAAAGGTTTGGAGGCATATATTCCAGAGAAAAGCTTCTCTGAAGAGAGTTTGAAAGAGATATTGGAGGGCTTGCCAGTAGATTTGGCTGATCTTTTTAAAGATATCGACATTTCTTACGAGTTTAATCTTATCGAGGATGAGAATTGGAACAAGAGATGGGAGGAGAATTATTTTGAGCCATTAATTATGGGCGATAAGTGTATTGTCAGAAGTTCGTTTCATGAGGTTGACAAAGAGAGTGAATATGAGATAGTGATAGATCCAAAGATGGCGTTCGGAACGGGGCATCATCAAACCACCTACTTGATGCTGCAAGAGATATTGAAGCAAGATTTGGAGGGTGCTAAGGTGTTGGATATTGGTTGTGGAACCGCTGTTTTGGCTATTTTGGCATCAAAAATGGGCGCTAAGGGTGTAATTGCTATCGATTTTGATGAGTGGGCTTATGAGAATGCAAAAGAGAATGTGGTGCTAAATAATACCCACAATGTGGATGTTAGATTGGGGGAGGTTGATTTGGTGAAGAGTGAAAAGTTTGATTTTATCTTTGCAAATATCAATCGATCTATTTTGTTGCAAGATATAGAGCATTATGCAAACACTATGAATGATGGGGCAACGCTAATTATGAGTGGTTTTTATCTGTTTGATGTGCCAGATATAAAATTGGAATGTGAAAAGAATAATTTAACCTATAAAAAGACAGAGCAAAAGGATGATTGGTGTGCTGTTTTATGTGTTAAGAATTAGGACGTTATAATTAAATATTTTTCTTTCATCTTTATTTCGCTTATTTTTGCACAACATTTTAAAACACATTTTTGGTTTTTTCATAAACATATAAAAGCCCCTTGTAACAAGGGCAAATAAACATGGATTGGTTAAATGAATTGATTTTCGGCACTGGAATTGCACATTCTATGCTGGTTTTTGCGTTAGTAATTTCTATTGGGATTGTTCTTGGTAGGATTAAAATTTTTGGAATCTCTCTAGGCATCACTTGGATACTTTTTGTGGGGATTGTCTTTGGGCATTTTGGGCTCAATATCGACCCAACTATTCTTCACTTTATGAAGGAGTTTGGGCTTATTCTGTTTGTTTACTCTATTGGAATGCAGGTGGGTCCAAGTTTTTTCTCCTCTTTTAAGAAGGGGGGGCTCACGCTGAATATGCTGGCTGTTTCTATTGTGTTTTTGGGTGTCGTTACTACCTACACTCTTCATTTAATAACCAATTTGCCGCTATCTACGATGGTGGGTATCTTGTCTGGGGCGGTTACCAATACACCTGGACTTGGAGCAGCACAGCAAACATTTTACGATATGAAGGTGAGTGCCGACCCCTCACTGGCAAAGGACTATGCTGAGATATCAATGGGTTATGCTGTTGCATATCCATTGGGGGTGGTGGGTGTTATCACTTCATTGATACTGATTCGTTATATTTTTAAAGTTAAATTGTCTGACGAAACAAAAGAGTTGGATAGTTTGGACGAATCGAAATATACCGAAGCGCAGATGTTCTCTTTAAAAATAAGCAATCCTGCTATTTTTGGCAAGCCGCTATCCGAGGTAAAACGATTTACTGACAAGGAGTTCGTAGTGTCTCGTGTAAAGCATGCTGGAGGAGAAAGCTTAGAAGTGGCCCACCCAAAGACTGTTTTGTACGAAGATGATATTGTATTGGTGGTGTCAAATCTTCAAAATATTGATTCGATATCGGCTTTACTGGGAAGTAGGGTTGATATGGATCAAAGCGATTGGTCTGAATTGGATGATGAGCTGGTGTCGAGGCGCATAATTATTACAAAGCCTGAAATAAATGGTAAAACAATAAGAAACCTAAAACTTAGAAGCCTTTATGGTATAAATGTGACGCGTGTAAACCGTGCAGGACTGGATTTAATTGGAGATCCAAAATTGGAGTTGCAATTGGGTGATAGACTGACTGTTGTGGGTTCGAAAAGCTCGGTTGCTAAGGTTGAGTCTTTCTTGGGCAACTCTCTGAAGCGTTTGCATCAACCTAATTTGGTTTCGATATTTATTGGTATAGCATTGGGGGTGCTGTTTGGTAGTATTCCGTTTATGCTGCCCGGAATACCGCAGCCTGTGAAGTTGGGTTTGGCTGGTGGACCATTGATTGTGGCAATCTTGATAAGTAAGTTTGGACCACGATACAAAATGGTGACCTATACTACAATGAGTGCCAACTTGATGCTGCGAGAAATTGGTATTTCGCTTTTCTTAGCCTGTGTTGGTTTGGAGGCGGGCAAAGGGTTTGTAGAAACTATTGTAAACGGTGGATATATTTGGGTTGGTTATGGTGTCATTATCACTGTGCTTCCACTGCTTATAGTGGGTGCAATAGGGCGTTTGGTTTTTAAATTAAACTATTTTACATTGATGGGGGTAGTGTCGGGAAGTATGACCAATCCACCTGCACTCTCTTTTGCTAATGCAACAGCAGGTAGCGATGCTCCGGCTGTGAGCTATGCTACTGTATATCCTTTAACTATGTTTTTGCGTGTAGTAACTGCACAAATTTTGATTCTTCTTATATAGATAAAAAACAGTGAAGTGGGAGTATCTCTCATACTTACTTATAGCAACTGTTGTATGAATACTTGTAATTAGTCGATTTTGCAATCGTTTGCATGGTCTAGTAGTCAGGTTATTGCATGAGGTAAGCCTCAAATATAGAAAAATAAATGTAGATTTGAACGTTTATAAAATTAACCTTTATGCAATACTGTACACAACTACTTGCAGCAAACACTTAAATAACGAATCGATTTAATTATATATGTCTATGACTATTTTAGAATTTAATATAGAGTATAAAACTCAATGGGGAGAAGAGCTCTGCATTGCAGGCTCTGTGCCACAAATGGGTAGTTTGGATGAGGAAAAAGCGCTTGTGCTATCTACCATCAATGGAGTTGACTGGACTACAGATGTGAAGCTTCAATCAATTGGCAAAGAGCCATTAGAGTATTACTATTTTGTTAGAAAAAACGGTAATATTCTTCGTAGAGAGACCACTCCACATAGAAATATAAAACTTTCTGCCAACACAGATTTTACTATTCAAGACTTTTGGAAAGAGGATACATATCACTCTTATTTGTTTACATCTGTGTTTACAGAGTGTATTTTTAAACAGCCCCTTAAATCATTTGTAGCCCCCAGATTTAAAAGGAGTAAGCTTTTGAATGTGATTTGCCCTTATGTGAAGAAAACAGAGCATGTAGTTATTAGTGGAGAAGGCGATGAACTAGGAAACTGGGACTTGAAAAGGGCATTGCCTCTATCGCCTGTTAGATATGGAGAGTGGCAAGTGGAGCTAAATATGGCAAATATTGCAGATGGTGCTGCTTATAAATTTGCAATTGTTGATAGTTGCGACTTGTCGAAAGTTCATTGGGAAGTTGGCGAGAATAGGAAACTTTATGCCGAAGAGTTGGTGTCGAAAAGAAAAAATGTAAGCGCAGAGATGGCTTTGCCTTACAGATATCCTTTCTTTCAGTGGAAAGGCAAGGGGGTGTCGATTCCTCTTTTCTCACTTAGATCTGAAGAGAGTGCTGGTATAGGCGATTTTATCGATTTAAAGAAAATGGTTGATTGGGCTGTTGATACAGATCAAGATATGATACAGATATTGCCTATCAACGATACTACTTCGACAGCTACATGGACCGATTCGTACCCGTATAGCTCTATCTCTATATTTGCATTCAATCCTATCTATATTTCAATAAATGGGTTTACATTAAAGGATAAAGCAAAGCTGAAAAAGCTGAAAGAGGAGGCAGAGGAGCTGAACAAACTTGATGAAATTGATTATGAAAAGGTGTTTGCCTTGAAATACAACTTTCTGAGAGAGCTCTTTGCAGATGAGGGTGATAAGGTGATACAATCTGCCCAGTATATCGATTTTTGTGAAAAGAACGAAGATTGGCTCTTTCCATATGTGTGTTTTCGCCACTTGCGCGACAAATATAAAACTGCCGATTTTAGAGAGTGGGACAGTTATGCTGACTATAGCAAAAAGAAGCTTGAAAAACTGCTTAAAGAAGACAAAGAATCGAAGCATGAAACCGATTTTTACAGATACCTTCAATTTATAGCTTACTCGCAGCTTGGAGAGTCGAAAGAGTATGCACAAAAGAATGGTGTAGCCCTAAAAGGTGATATACCCATTGGTATAGATAGAAATAGTGTTGAGGCTTGGACAGAGCCACATCTATTTAATATGAATATGCAAGCTGGTGCTCCACCCGATGATTTTTCTGTGGCAGGACAAAACTGGGGTTTTCCAACCTACAACTGGGAGGAGATGGAGAGAGACAACTTTGCATGGTGGAAAAGACGCTTTCAGAAGATGGCAGACAACTTCGATGCCTATCGTATCGATCATATATTGGGCTTTTTCCGTATTTGGGAAACTTCGTCGCATCATGTGCAGGGTTTGTTGGGGCATTTTAGTAGAGCCATGCCACTATCAAGCGAGGAGTTGCATCAATGGGGATTTCCATTTGATGAGCAACGAATGGCTCAGCCTTATATACATGAGAGTATGCTCCACGACTTCTTTGGAGAGCATGTGGAGGAGGTGAAGGCTAGTTATCTTGATATATTGTCGTGGGAACGTTTTAAATTGAAACCCATTTGCGATACTCAACGTAAAATTGAGAGACTATTTGAAGGTAAAGATGACGATAAAAGCAATAGACTGCGCGATGGGCTGTATGGTTTGTGCAACGAGGTGTTGTTTGTGCCAGACCCCTACATTATGCATAATTTTCATCCACGTATTTCGGCTCAACACACCTATTCGTACAATCACTTGAACGACTATGAGAAAGAGGTGTTTAATCGTATTTATGATGATTTCTTTTACAAGCGCCACAACTACTTTTGGTATGAACAAGCAATGCGAAAACTGCCAGAGCTGATTGCAGCAACACCAATGCTGGTGTGTGGCGAAGATTTGGGAATGGTGCCTGATTGTGTAAACTGGGTGATGAATGAGCTGCGTATATTGTCTTTAGAGATACAACGAATGCCAAAGGAGAGAAATGTGTTGTTTGCAGATTTAAATAGGTTGCCATACCTGTCGGTAAATACAACCTCTACGCATGATATGTCGACTATAAGGGGATGGTGGTTGGAAAACAGAGAGACTACTCAAAACTTCTACAACAATGTGCTTGGTAGAGAGGGAGCAGCTCCAGAACAGTGTACAACAGAAATTTGTGAGCAAATTATCAATCAACATCTATCTTCCAACTCTATGTGGTCTATTTTGCCATGGCAAGATTGGATGTCGATAGATGAAGGGTTGCGACGCAAAAACCCTGACGATGAGCGTATAAATGTGCCTGCCAACCCAAAACACTATTGGAGATATCGCATGCATATATCGCTAGAGGATCTTATGAAAGAGAAGGCATTTAACAAACGAATAAAAATGATGAAACGTTAATGGAGTAGTCATTTCAGTATAATTTCAGCTAACTATTAGCTAGTATTGCATTAAAAGAGATCGGAAACGGTCTCTTTTTTTGTCTTTCAGATAAAAAGCAATATCTTTGAATGATTAAATTAAACTGTAAAAGCAAAAGCATGAGTGCACTTATAATCCCAATAAAAAACATGGCTCGATGTGAGACTCTGTTTGATAAAATAAAACAGCTGAGCGAGGAAGGGTTGTTGCTAAATATCAATCAGATTAATTGGCACAGCGATTTTCCTAAATTGCTGCCAGTAACTGTACATATTGCTCACGACAATCAGAAGCTTTATCTCTATTATCAAGTGGAGGGTGAAGAGTTGAGAACGGTGAATACAAAAGACTTTATGCCGGTTTGGGAAGATAGCTGTGTGGAGTTTTTTATGCAACGAAAAGGCGAAAAAACTTATCGCAATTTCGAGTTTAATGCTCATGGTGTATTGCTTGCATCAAAACGTGAGAGCAAAGAAAATGCTGAGGAGCTTGCTGAAGGGTTGATGGCTTCTATACAGAGGTTTGCTATCATCGAGCACGTGTATAAAGATGGGGCACAGTTAAGCAATTGGGCACTATATGCAGCAATACCAAAAGAGGCGCTTGGATTTTTGGCTGATGAGAATCTTTCTGAACAGATTATTGGAGCAAACTTTTATAAATGTGGCGATGAAACAAATGAGCCACATTTTATTAGTTGGAATGCTATCGATATGCCTAAACCCAACTTTCATGTGCCGCAGTTTTTTGGAGAGCTTATCTTTGAGTAAATGATACTTTTGATTTTACAACAAGGGGATAGTTGGCAACAAGCCTTGCTGATATGAAACTACGCATAACTAAATAATTTCTAACAATAACATTAACTAAAGTAACAATGCAAAACAACGATAAATTGGCTGAAATACTTTTTCAGTTTGTAGAAAAAAACGACAATACTGAAATAAAGCCTTTAGGAGCAGGTCATATAAACGACTCTTATAGAGCGAAAAGTGGTGACAACGAGTATGTGCTACAGAGAATAAATCACCAAATATTTAAAGATGTTGCTCAGTTGCAAAACAATATAATGCGTGTAACAGATCATTTGCGCAGAAAACTGGAAGAGAAAAATATATCGAATATAGACCGCAGGGTGCTAAATTTTTTGCCTACTCACGATGGTAAGCTTTATTACAAAGATACAGAGGGCAACTATTGGAGGGTGATGGACTTTATTAGCGATAGTAAGAGCTACGAGGCAATTAATCCAGAATTGGCTTATAGAGCGGGTTTAGCTTTTGGTGATTTCCAAAAAGAGCTAGCCGATTTGCCCAATGGACCTCTATTTGAAACCATACCCAACTTCCACAACATGGAGTTTCGTTTGGAGGAGTTTAAAGAGGCTGTAGAGAAAGATGCTGCTGGAAGAGTGGCAAAGGTGAGCGATTTAATTAAAGAGATTGAAGCGCGTGCAGAAGAGATGACCAAGCCAGAGCGATTGCACCGTGAGGGTTTGCTACCAAAGAGAACCAATCATTGTGATACTAAAGTAAACAATATACTGTTCGACTCAAACGATCAAGTGTTGTGTGTTGTAGATTTAGATACTGTGATGCCGGGTTATGTGTTGTCGGATTTTGGCGACTTTATGAGAACTGGTGCTAACACTGGCGAAGAGGATGATACAAACCTAGACAATGTATCTATCGATTTGGATATCTTTGAAGGATATACAAAGGGCTACTTAGAAAATGCAGCTTCGTTTTTAACAGATGTGGAGGTTGATAATTTGGCATTTGGTGCAAAGTTGCTTACTTATATGCAAACTGTGCGCTTCTTGACAGACTATTTAAACGGAGACACTTATTATAAAACTAAGCACAAAGAGCACAACTTGGAGCGTACTTTGGCTCAGTTTAAATTGTTGACAAGCATGGAAGATAATTTTGATAAAATGCAACAGATTGTTTCAGAAGCTGCTGCAAAAAATTAAATTATTCCCAATAATCGATGCTTTAAAGTCAACACACATAAATTATTAATTAAAAATGAAAGCAAGTAAAGAAAAAAATAGTATCTTTGCGGCGCTTTATTATAAAATATAGACGTGGGAAAATTCAGTCAATATAATATAGACTTAAAAAAACTACCTGATCAAACAACTTCATATTCTTTTGAATTGAATCAAAAGTTCTTTGATGCAATTGACCACGAAGATGTTAGAAAAGGCAATGTTAAAGCAGAACTCACTGTAACTAAATCAAGAGGAGCATATGAGTTTGACATAAATCTGTTTGGAGTAGTTAATATTCCGTGCGATAGATGTTTAGACGAAATGGATCAAGAGATTGATACTACCAATCGTTTGGTTGTGAAACTTGGTGAGGAGTACTTTGAAGAGAGCGATGAAATAGTGATCATTCCCGAAGATGATGGAGCTATTAACATTGCGTGGTATTTGTACGAGTTCATTGTGCTTAATATTCCTATAAAACATGTTCACAGACCTGATATGTGTAATAAAGCAATGATGATTGAATATCGCAAGTATCAAGCTGTGCCAATTTCGGATAATGACGATGAAGCTGAAGATGACTTGGATGATGCATCTGAGAAGGAGACAGACCCTAGATGGGATGCATTGAAAAAATTGAAGAATAAATAGAAAAGTATAATATAAAACGATAAAATTATAACATAAAATGGCAACTCCAAAAAGAAGACAATCGAAAACAAGAACTCGTAAGAGAAGAACGCATGACAAAGCAGAAATGCCAACATTAGCTATTTGTGGCAACTGCGGTGCATGGCATCGTTTTCATCATGTATGTGATGAGTGTGGTTACTACAGAGGTAAATTAGCAATCGAAAAAGATATTATATAGTAGATTACTAGCCACGAAGCTTACTTAACCAAAAAATAACCCTGAAAGATGAATTATTTTATTTTTCAGGGGTTTTTTATTATTAATATAATCTTTAAAATGAAAGAGTTAAACGCTGTAATTACTGGTGTATCTGCTTATGTTCCTAATGATATTCTTACAAATAATGATATCGCTAAGCTTGTTGACACCAGCGATGAATGGATAACTACTCGTGTGGGAATTAAGGAGCGTCGTATTTTAAAAGGCGAAGGGAAAGTGGTGTTTAAGTATGCAGTGTCGTCGATGACTGATATTTCGGAAGAGATTTTGCAAAAAAAACAATCTTGCAGTTGACGATGTTAAATGGTTTATACCCCATCAAGCAAATAAGCGTATTATTGATGCTGCACAAAGTAGATTGGGCATCCCTGATGATAAGGTGATGCTTAATATCGATAAATATGGTAATACTAGTGCAGGAACCATTCCTTTGTGCTTGTGGGACTGGGAGGATAAGCTGAAAAAAGGAGACAACATTATTCTGGCTGCTTTTGGTGCTGGATTTAGTTGGGGAGCAGTTTATCTGAAGTGGGGATATGACGGAGAGTAGGTAAACTGCATTTTTTGTAATTGCAATGTGTCGGCTTTATCTAAAAATCCAATTACGCTATTATCAATCTTAATCTACTTTGAAGTTTTTTTACGCTCATTTGATAGATACTGTTTGTGAAGTAATAAAAACTAATTAGCTTTAAGCGAGGAGAATGTGGTAAGCTTGGCTCGTCAATTTAAATAAAATATGCATGTTTTTGCAAAGACTTTGTGTAGTATATAATTATCACGTTTTATTTTAGTTATATTTGTAACTAAATAACAGAAAGAAAAGTACATGGAAGAAAACAAACATCGTTCGGGTTTTGTAAATATTGTTGG
>DUVZ01000338.1 GCA_012840785.1 Bacteroidales bacterium | reverse complement strand
TTTATCCAATCCCCATATTCTATGCCACGGAGCATCCATTATTTTGCCAGCCAAATCGTGCAACGCTATGTCTACAGCGGCTTTTGCAGCAGTGTTGTTTGGGGCAATGTTATCGATATATAGTATAATTTCGTCTAAATGAGTGGGATTGGAAAAAGGAGAGAGGTCTACTTTTTGCAAAAACTCAATTACCGATGCTTGTGTTTCACCCAAATAGGGTGGAAGCGAAGCCTCGCCATAGCCCACCAAACCATCATATTGGATACGGGTGAGCACTACGGGTGTGGTTGTTCGTGAAAACCCCGATATGGTGAATGTGTGTTTCAGTTGCAAGTTGTAGGGAGTCCAGCTCAGTTTCATTTTGCCTATTTTATTCATCATCGGTAAGAGAGGTTTTGCTATAAAAAGGATGATCCAGAATGGGTGTTATTCCTATAGCTCGCTCAGAGCCAATATAGCGCATGGTGCGCAAATAGCGGTTGGTGTTAAACTGGTCAAACAGTTTATCATGGGGGTTGAAGCTATTAATACGGATATAGTCGTGGGCATGAATAAACTGCTTGTTGCCAATATATATACCAACATGCACAACCCTTTCTTTCGTATTCTCGTCGGTTGCTTTTGTGCCAAAAAATAGAAGATCGCCTTTTTGCACTTTTTCAAAATCTCCTTTATTATCTACCTCCACACCACACAACACCTGTTGCGATGCATCGCGAGGGATGATAATGCCATGTAGCCAGTAAATAATTTTAGTAAATCCGCTGCAGTCTAGCCCTTTAGAGGAGGTACCGCCCCACACATAAGGCACACCCATTAGCTGTTTTGCAGTGTTTACGATGCTTTTGCCTGTCAACTCTATGTCGCTTAGCCAACTATCTACTTCTTTTGCATTTTGTTTCTCAATATATGCTTCTCTACCATCGGGGTAGATTATTTTGTAAAAGTTATCTTCCTTGCCATCTAGTGTAAAAATATTTCCAATTACAACATCGGATACCGATTGCGAATAAATATCGGCTTTGCTGTACGATTTGGCATACTGACAAGTTACAATTATTGTAGGTTTCTGCAATCGAGCCTGTAGCTCTCTGCCATTCATCCTCTCTATCGAACCACACACCCACCCAATATACCCTTCGGGGGCTTGAATGCGCAGCCAATCATCCAATTTGTCTAGCACCCTTACAGGCATTCCCAATAATAATTGAGAAACCATGTCGGATTTGTGAGTTGGTTGGCTGTGCAAGTTGCCTACCGAGTTGTAAACAATGCCCCAACAGTTCTCCCCAATCGTTTCGCTGGGTAGTGTGTCAATATGGTTTTCTATATGTGGTGCTATGCTCTTTGCTCCTTCAGCAAGCTCTTTAAGGGCTGCTGTGCTTGTTGTTTCGCCTTTTAGTTGTATTGCCCCGTCATATTCAACTACCTCAATAGAGTACACCTCTACACGCCTATCGGGGGCATACTTGGCTCCTATACTTTCTACTAGCTGTTGAAGTTTGCTTTTGGTGGATATCGTATCTTTGTTCATTATGCTAAACAGTGTTGTGCTGTGCGCTGACATAAACATATACGGCTATAACTGCTGTTTCTCTTTTTATTGAGATATCTATAAGCCGCCATTAACTGCCATGCAAGATAGGTTTTTCTTTTATTATTTCGAATTATAACCAATTATATTTCTGTACAAAAAAACGCTCTCAATTGTTGAGAACGTTTTTTTTGTTTGATATCATTTCTAATAAATCTATTTCAATTTACTCATTCCCACGGCTATAGTTGGGTGCTTCACGCGTAATCATCACTCCATGAGGATGACTCTCTGCATAGCCTGCAGCTGTAATATGGGTAAATTTTGCATGATGCAGCTCATCAACTGTAGCTGCGCCACAATATCCCATTCCGGCACGCAATCCGCCCACCATCTGATATACAACCTCTTGCAAGCTGCCTTTGAAGGGAACACGCGCTTCAATTCCTTCTGGAACAAGTTTCTTTATATCGTCTTCTGCATCTTGAAAGTATCTATCTTTCGAGCCCTTTTGCATAGCAGATAGCGACCCCATGCCACGGTATGTTTTAAATTTGCGACCATTGAATATAACTGTTTCACCAGGCGACTCTTCTGTTCCTGCCAATAGCGACCCCATCATTACAGATGATGCACCTGCAGCCAATGCTTTTACTATATCACCAGAGTAGCGCAGTCCGCCATCAGCAATAAGCGGTATTCCTGTACCTTTTAGTGCACAAGCCACATCGTAGATAGCCGATATTTGAGGCATGCCCACACCCGCAATTATACGCGTGGTGCATATAGAGCCCGGACCAATACCAACTTTCACACCATCGGCACCCGCTTCTACCAACATCTTGGCAGCCTCGCCAGTGGCAATGTTGCCCACTATTACATCGATGTTTGGGTGCAATTTTTTTACCTGTCTCAACATATCTGCAACACCTTTCGAGTGTCCGTGAGCAGTGTCGATAATTATAGCATCCACACCCGCTTCTACAAGGGCGTTGGCACGCTCTATAGAGTCGCCAGTAACACCAATAGCTGCTGCAACACGCAAACGACCCTGCTCGTCCTTGCAGGCAAGTGGTTTGTCTTTTGCTTGTGTTATATCTTTGTATGTAATCAGCCCGATGAGTTTATTATCGGTATCTACTACGGGTAGTTTCTCTATTTTGTGTATTTGCAATATATCGGCAGCAGCCTCTAAATCTGTCGATTGGTCGGTAGTTACAACCTCTTTGGTCATCACATCGTCGATTAGTTTCGACATATTTCTTTCGAACCGCAAATCGCGATTAGTAACAATACCCACAATGTGGTTTTGGGCATCTACCACTGGTATTCCTCCAATATGATACTCTGCCATTATAGCAAGAGCATCTGCCACAGTTTTGTCGCGGGTTGTGCTTATAGGATTTAGTATCATGCCGTTTTCGGCACGTTTCACGGCACGCACTTGGTCGGCTTGCCTCTCAATAGACATATTTTTATGAATCACCCCTATACCACCTTCTCGTGCAATGGCTTTTGCCATATTGGTTTCGGTAACAGTGTCCATAGCCGCCGAAATGATAGGCGTATTCAATGTTATATTTCGTGAAAATTTTGTGCTTAAATCTACATCCCGTGGAAGAACTTCGGAATATGCGGGAACTAACAACAAGTCGTCGAAAGTGAACCCTTCTGTAATAATTCTATCTGCAATAAATGACATATGAGTAAGTCTTTTTAGGTTTTTATTGCGTGCAAAAGTACTCAAATTTTATGTGAATACACCAAGTAGAGCACTATAAATGTGTATATTAATGATTGTTAGATAGTTTGCGGTGAAAATAATATCTATTAATAAGAAGGGGATAGGGTTGGTCTTTTATTCAAGGTAGAGTGCTTTTTATAGCTCATTATAAGACGATTAACTATGTTATAGTTATTTTCGATAAGCGATAGAGGGGGGGGGGTTGATTAAAACAGTACGATATTATATTTTTGTGCCGAAATTAATTTTAAAACAAAAAAAGATATATGTCAGTATTAGTAGGAAAAAAAGCTCCATTGTTTAACACAAAAGCCGTTGTCAGTGGAAATGAAATAGTAGAAGATTTTAGTTTAAACCAATATTTGGGAGAAAAATATGTTGTATTTTTCTTCTATCCAGCAGATTTTACATTTGTATGTCCAACAGAATTGATAGCATTTCAGAGCAAAATAGCCGAGTTTGAAAAGCGTAACACTGTTGTTGTAGCAGCATCAACCGACTCGGCTACATCGCACTGGAAGTGGCTTCAAACACCTCGAAATGAAGGAGGAATTGAAGGTGTAAAGTATCCCATAGTAGCAGATCACAACAAAACGATATCTATGGCTTACGATGTATTGGCAGGCTCGTATTATGTAGATGAAGATTCTGGAGAGTTGGCTTTTGATGGAGTGCCCGAAGCATACCGCGGGTTGTTTTTGATTGATAAAGAGGGTGTTGTGCGCCATCAGGTTGTGAATGATATGCCATTGGGGCGTAGTGTTGATGAGGTTTTGAGGGTAATAGATGCTCTGCAGTTTACCGAAGAGTATGGCGAGGTGTGTCCTGCCGACTGGAGAAAAGGAGACAAAGCTTTGAGCGCAACGCAAGAAGGTGTTGCAAGCTATTTATCGGACAAATAGTAGGGTTTATAATCTATTTATAGTTTTGAAGTTTAACAGAAAAAAAACTGCTCAATGAAATAAGGGTTTCTTATTTGCAATTGAGCAGTTTTTTTGTCAATGTCTTTTGGTTGTTTACTGCAAATCTATTTTATTATATCCAATTGTCGAAACGCTTTTGTTATTTTATCTATGGCTTCGTCAATTTGCTTTATTGTATGCGTTGCCATTAGCGAGAAGCGTATCAGTGTGTTTTGGGCTGATGTTGCGGGTGGAACCACAGGGTTTACAAATACACCATCTTCGAAAAGCATTTTTGTTAGCATGAATGTTTTATCGGCATCTCTCACAAAAAGTGGAATAATAGGGGTAGATGTTTTTCCTATTTCAAAGCCACTTTCTTTAAATCGTTTTAAAGAGTAGTCTGTTAGTTTCCACAAATGTTCAACTCTTTCGGGTTCTTTTATAAGTATATCTAATGCTGCTGATGCCGCTGCTGTAGCGCCAGGCGTGATGCTTGCGCTAAAAATATAGGGGCGAGAATTGTGTCGTAGAAAATTAATAGTGGTAAAGTCGCTAGCAATAAAACCCCCAATAGAAGCCAACGATTTGCTGAATGTGCCCATCACTAAATCCACATCGTCAAGTACGCCCAACTCTTCTGCTGCACCTTTTCCATTAAAGTTTTTGCCCATCACACCAATACCGTGTGCCTCGTCAACCATAACATTGGCATTGTATTTTTTTGCCAAACGAATTATTTCTGGCAGATTGGCAACATCACCCTCCATGCTAAATATGCTGTCAACAACAATAAGTTTTACTTTTCTAGGGTTGCATCTTATCAATTGTCGTTCAAGCGATACCATATCGTTGTGACGAAATTTTAGTTTTTTTGAAAACGATAGGCGCTGCCCCTCTATTATAGAGGCGTGGTTTAGCTCATCCCACAATATATAGTCTTCTCTACCAGTAATACACGAAACAACCCCTTGATTTACATTAAACCCTGTAGAGAAAACTATAGCATCGTCTTTGCGCACAAAGTTGGCAAGTTTTTCTTCAAGCTCTATATGTATGTCTAGTGTTCCGTTTAGAAATCGAGAGCCTGCCATGCCAGAGCCATATTTTTTTGTTGCATCGATGGATGCTTTTTTTACTTTTGGATGATTGGTGAGTCCTAAATATGAATTGGATCCAAACATTAAAACTTTTTTACCATTAATGGTAACCACAGTGTCCTGATCACTCTCTATTACTCGAAAGTAGGGGTAGATGCCCGCAGCTTTTGCACGTTGCGGAGCATCGTATTTAAACATCTTTTCTCTAAGCAGATTCATGTTGTTTTATTTCCAGGGTATGTCTCATTTGGTGTATGAGACATACCAATTTAGATAATTAACCAATTGTTAGCTTTTGTCTTCTGTTGGCAAACAATTGACTTAAAACTAGTATACAAAGATAGCATTATTTTTTCTGTCTCTATGTTTCATCTCTTTTTTATTCATTATTTTCATCTTTATCTACGATTATATCAATCAAAATGGATGTATAACAGTACATTTTGTGTGCTATTTGAGTATTTTTTCTGTAAAATCTATTTCAAAATGACTTTTACTGTGATGGTTGTTTCGATGAATTTAATGTTTGATGGGAGGGGGAGGTAATTATTTCTCATCTCAATAAAAGCTTAAAAGTAGAGATAAATACCTTATATTTGTGCATAAAAATAAGTTTATATATGAAAAAGATTTGGTTTTTGGCTGTGCTTCTAATAGCTAGTATAAGCGTATCTGCACAGCAATACGGATTGCAAGAAATTGTAAATGGAGTATACAGCTCAAAGGGTATAAAATCAGTGGTTTCGGCTCCCGACGGTATTCATTACTATCAAATGAATGATAGGAGCAATGCTCTTTTAAAGTATGAGTATGAAACAGGCAATGTGGTAGACACACTATTTAGCACAGAAAGGGCGCGTGGGTGCACATTCGATACTTTTCAAGGGTTTTTGGTGAGCCCCGACGAGTTTAGAGTGATTGTATATATAGATAGAGAGCAAATTTATCGTCGCTCTTTCAAGGCAAACTATTATTATTATGATGTGCGCCGCAATTTGGTGAGAAAGCTCACCGAAAACGACTCGAAACAGATGATTCCAACCTTTTCGCCCGATGGCAAAATGCTGGCTTATGTAATAGACAACGATATATGGCTCACCAAGTTTGACTTCGACACAGAATCGCGTGTTACCAATGATGGCGCCTTCAACAAAATAATAAACGGTGCAACCGATTGGGTGTATGAAGAGGAATTTTCTACAACACGTTTGATGGAGTTTTCACCAGATAATAAACTATTGGCTTTTGTAAAAACTGATGAGTCGAGAGTAAAAGAGTTCTCCTTCGATACATTTGAGCAAGAGCTTTATCCAGGCTCGTACACCTACAAGTATCCCAAAGCTGGTGAAGAGAACTCCACAGTGGGTTGCTATGTCTATGATGTGGCTGCACAAACTACTAGAGCAATGGATGTGCCACTAGACGACGATGGATATATGCCTCGCATTAAATTTACTACTGATGCCTCTCAGCTAGCAGTAATGACGCTAAACCGCAATCAGAATCGTTTTGATATGTATTTCGTTAATCCAAGAAGCACGGTGTCGAAACTCATTTTGCGTGACGAGAGTAAATATTATATCGATTCGGAGTTGTTGAGCTCCATCCACTTCCTTCCCAATCAATTTACCTATATTTCAGAAAAAGATGGCTATAGCCACATATATATATATGGTAATACTGGTGCGCTTCAAAAACAGCTAACAACGGGTAGCTTCGATGTTACAAGCCTGCTTGCTGTTGATGCAGCGTCAGGCGTGGTGTATTATCAAGCTGCCGATGAGAGTCCGCTTCAACGCAATATATACAAAGCAACCATCGATAGAGGAGTTGTTACAAAACTCTCCTCAAATAGTGGATACAATTCTGCAACATTTAGCAACAATGGCAAGTATTTTATAAACAACTACACAAATAGTGTTACACCCACCATGATAACGTTGCACAACTCTAATGGGAAACTACTGAGAACCCTGCAAACCAATGAGATGGTGGCACAAAAAGTAGCACAAGCAAATTTTCCTGCCAAGGAGTTTATTACCGTGCCAGCAGCCGACGGAACTACACAGCTAAACGGCTGGATGATAAAACCATCGTCGTTTGATGCTAGTAAAAGATATCCTGTAGTAATGATTCAGTATTCTGGACCAAATTCGCAGCAGGTGTTAGACCGGTTTGGTGTAGATTGGTATTATGCACTGGCAGAAGAGGGCTATATTATAGCCTCTGTAGATGGTAGAGGAACGGGTGCGCGTGGCGAAATGTTTAGAAAACAGACATACCTAAATCTTGGTGTAATAGAGTCTGACGACCAAATAGCAGCCGCAAAACACTTTGCAACATTGCCCTATATAGATGGCAATAGAATAGGTATATGGGGCTGGAGCTATGGTGGATACAATGTATTGATGAGTATGAGCAGAGGTGGCGGTGCCTTTAAAGCTGGTGTGGCAATAGCTCCGGTAACTGATTGGCGTTTTTACGACACTGTATATACAGAGCGTTTTATGCGCACACCGCAACAAAACAAAATAGGCTACGATAATGGTTCGGCTATAGCATTGGCAAACAAATTGCAAGGAAATTTATTGCTCATACACGGAACTACTGATGATAATGTGCATCTTCAAAACTCTATGGAGTATACTCGTGCACTGATAGGGGCAAACAAGCATTTTGATATGTTTATGTTTCCGGATAAAAACCATTTTATTTCTGGAGGAAATTCAAGAATGTATCTTTACAATAAGGTAATTGATTATTACAAAAGAAACTTGTAAGTGTTTGTATAAGAGCGTTTTGCAGGTCTCGTTTTTAGAGAGCTAAAGAGGTTTATACTAGTTACTTAAAAACAGCTGCTGCACAATAGATGCAGCAGCTGTTTCTTTTATATTATCTATTTTAATCTCTTGCCGTATTTTTTTTCAAAGCATTTTGTAGCCCTACAAAATGCCTAAAACAGTTGAAACTTGCATCTACCATGGTAGATGTGCTTTGAAAAACAATGTTTTTCTTCTGTTTCCCCCTATTTGAGCCATTTGTGCCCAAAATATCCGATTTTTGATATAGAATTCTCATTTCAATGAGTTGGTTTTTCAATATTGGACTGTGTTTTTATTTTCTCGCCACATTATTCTCCTATACTTGCTTAAAAAAACACTGTTTTATTTTTTCAAAGCATTTCTACCGCCGTAGATTCGGTTTTTATGCATCATCTTCCAATTTACCACAGTAGATTCGATTTTCAATAGATGAACGCCCAATCTACCGCGGTAGATTTGATTTGCAACTTTTTTTATACCACTGCTTCAAATGAATCATAAACAATCCAATCTTTTTGGTGTTATAATATCATTAAAGCCTATATGTAGCAACTATCTAATGTATGTGTGCAAACATATACTTTTTTTAGTTTTGATTGTTTTTATACCAAAATAGTATTTACAACAATTCTATCTTTTATGTGTTATTTGATTGCTCGCTTTATTTTATTGACCCTATTAAGGGTTTTTGCAAATAAATCGGCTTTATTAAAAAGAGTCTATTATGAACAGGGAGTTTTTTAAAAATATATGCCAACTGATAGTTTTATAAACAGAGTTTTAAGCAATCCCGCTTTGGGGTTGTTTCCATATCTTGTGTTTTCGATTTTGATAGGGCAGATAGCCACACTTTATGCTTTTGCAATAGCATTTGGATTATCTATTATACCCCTTCTTTTGGGAAGAAGCAAAGAGTTGCGCATACTTTTTGATATATCGGCTTGGAGTTTTTTTGGTGCTTTTTTGTTGCTCTTTGTTTTAGTTCCCGACTTTCAATCCCAGCGTTCATTTATGCTTGCAGAGGTTATGCTTGTGGTGTTTCTGATGATATTTAGGCTCTCTCGTAAAAAATTAATCAAAAAACTAGGAAAAAAGCGAGTAGGCGAAAAAAAGTTTTATCTCTACGAATCATTGCAAGTAGCCTTCCAGTTGCAATATGCACTCATATTTCATCTAATACTAGTGCTTGGCTTTCGTGTATTTTTTAGTGTTCAGTATTTATTGATAGATTTGGTGTTGGTGCTGAATTTGTTTCAAGTTATTCTCGTTGTAATAATAGTGTTAGAGTCTTTAAGGATAAGGCTTTTGAGCAAAAGATTGCAAGGAGAGGAGTGGTTGCCGGTGATAAACGAAAGTGGTGTTGTGCAAGGAAGGATTGCCAAGTCGGTTTCGATAAGTATGAAAAACAAATTTCTTCACCCAATTGTACGCATAGCCCTTATATACGATGGAATGCTATATCTAAAAGAGCGAGACAGCTCCAAATTGCTTGATCCGGGAAAACTAGATTATCCTTTCGAAACGTATATGCAATATAATCACAATATTGGCGAGGCTATCAAAAATGTAGTAAACAAAGAGGTAAACTGTGATGTATTGCCAACAAGATTTATACTGAAATATGTATTTGAAAACGAGTATACTAAAAGACTTGTCTATTTATATGTTTCTGCTATTAGATCAGAGAAAGCCTTTGAAGAGCTTCGCTTAGAAGATGGTAAGCTGTGGACTATCAATCAAATTGAAGATAATATAGGTAGCAATATATTCTCAGAGACTTTCGAGTTGGAGTTTGATTATCTAAAAAATACCGTGCTGATGTGCGACATAGCTATAAGTGGATTTGAGTAATTATTATTATCTTGCAAGCTGCAAAATTGTTGAAGTGTTCATCAAATATAAGCAGGCTATATAATTTACAATTTCTTTTTACATGAAAAGTTCACTAAAAAACGGCAATCGTGCAAGGCGCACCATACTTGTTAGCCTTGTTGGCAATGTTGTTCTAGTTTTTGTTAAGCTCATTACTGGCATTTTGGGTAGCTCTTTCGCTTTAGTAGCCGATGCCATTGAAAGTTTGGGAGATGTGTTTTCTTCATTCATTATATTTTTAGGCTTAAAAGTTTCAGACAAACCACCAGACGACGATCATCCATTTGGACATGGCAAGGTAGAACCCATTATAAGCTTTATAGTAGTGTTGTTTCTCATTGCTAGTGCAGGGTTTATTGCACATCAAGCTATAGATAATATACAGTCGCCACAAAAAATGCCAAACCCATACACACTCTTTGTTTTGGCTGGTATTGTTATTTATAAGGAACTCTTTTATCAGTTTGTAAGAAAAAAAAGCCGACAAACCAAAAGTACATCATTAAAAGCCGATGCATGGCACCACAGAAGCGATGCAATAACATCGCTTGCTGCTTTTATAGGTATAGGGTTGGCATTATTGCTGGGTGAGGGATACGAATATCTAGATGATTGTGCAGCCTTGGTGGCTTCTGTAATTATTATCGTAAATGCCTACTTTGTGTTTCGTCCTGCTTTGGGGGAGTTGCTTGACGAGCAAAATCACGATGAATTGATTGACCAGGTGAGGCTTCTAGCAGAAGAGGTTGCAGGAGTTATAGATACAGAAAAGTGTTATATTCGTAAATTTGGGATGCGCTATGTGGTAGATATCCATGTGAGAGTAGCGGCAGATTTAACTGTAGCCGAGGGGCACACTATAGGGCATGACGTTCAAGACACTTTACGTGAAAACTTTCCGCAAATACAGCATGTTTTTACTCACGTAGAGCCCAAATAGTTTTTATTGCCTCTAAAAAAGATTTTGAAGCACCATTATTATGTTTCTTATTAATATTAATAAGAAGAGCAATTTTGCAGGGTGCAAAAATAACACCTTTGTTTGATAAACAGTGGTGTTGTTTTCTTCTATTTCATTAGCATTCAACAATCATCGAAAAAGTTTATTGCAAATAATAGCAAGAATCTTTGCATATGTAGTTGATTCTTTGTATTTTTGTGCCGTTTTTCACCTCAGATTATAAACTCTAATGTTATAATTATCTCATTTGGCGAGTATTATATAATATAGATGAGGCTTATTTGAGGCTTAAAACTAGAAATAGCTAAACCAAAAAGATTAATAGATTAAAGAAAGTAGAAAATGCCTACAATTCAACAGTTAGTAAGACAAGGACGTAAGAGACAGACAGAGAAAAGTAAGTCTCCGTCATTGGAATCATGTCCTCAAAGACGTGGTGTTTGTACAAGGGTTTATACTACAACCCCAAAGAAACCAAACTCGGCAATGAGAAAAGTTGCACGTGTACGTTTGACCAATTCTAAGGAAGTAAATGCTTACATTCCAGGAGAGGGTCACAATTTACAGGAGCACTCAATTGTTCTTGTACGCGGAGGAAGAGTAAAAGACTTGCCAGGTGTTCGTTATCACGTAGTGCGTGGTACATTGGATACTGCTGGTGTAGCAGACCGTGCTCAGCGTCGTTCTAAATATGGAACAAAACGCCCAAAAGCATCAAAAAAATAATTGCACCTTTATACAAGAGGTTAAAATAAAAAATTAAAAAACAATCGATGTTGAGATTTTTGGTATAAGCTACTTTTAGGGTTGAGTAAATGATTCGGAGGAATCGTTGAAGACAAATTAACGGCAACCAAACCAACATAAAACATTTTGAAGAAATGAGAAAAGCTAAACCTAAAAAAAGGCAGGTGCTTCCAGATCCTGTTTTTGGAGACGTAAGGGTAACTAAGTTTGTTAACCACCTTATGTATGATGGTAAAAAATCTCTGTCATATGATATTTTTTACTCCGCGTTGGAAATAGTAAAGGCAAAATTGCCTAATGAAGAAAAGTCGGCTCTCGAGATTTGGAAAGCTGCTTTAGATAATATTACACCACAAGTAGAAGTTAAATCGCGTAGAGTAGGTGGAGCTACATTTCAAGTCCCAACCGAAATTCGTCACGATAGAAAAGAGTCTGTTTCGATGAAAAACCTTATCTCTTTTGCGCGCAAAAGAGGAGGAAAATCAATGGCTGATAAATTAGCTGGAGAAATAGTTGACGCTTTTAATAGTCAAGGTGGTGCTTTCAGAAGAAAAGAAGATACGCATCGTATGGCCGAAGCCAACCGAGCATTTGCACACTTTAGATTTTAAAGATTAGGTAAAAAAGATGAAAAAAGGTTTAAGTAATAATTTAGTGTACACGCGTAATCTTGGGATAATGGCTCATATTGATGCTGGTAAAACTACCACATCAGAGCGCATATTATACTATACGGGTTTAACACATAAAATTGGAGAGACCCATGATGGCACAGCCACTATGGACTGGATGGAGCAAGAGCAAGAAAGAGGTATTACAATTACTTCTGCAGCAACAACTACAAGTTGGGAATATCTTGACAATACATATAAAATAAATTTAATTGACACCCCCGGGCACGTTGACTTTACTGTTGAAGTGGAGCGCTCGTTGCGTGTACTTGATGGTGCTATTGCAACATTTTGTGCAGTGGGAGGGGTAGAGCCACAGTCTGAAACAGTGTGGCGTCAGGCAGATAAATATAAAGTGCCACGTATTGGATACATCAACAAGATGGACCGCTCTGGTGCAAACTTCTTTGATGTTGTAGGACAGATTGAATCTGTTTTAAAAGTAAAGGCTTGTCCTTTGCAAATACCTATTGGAGCAGAAGAGAGTTTTGTAGGTGTGGTAGATCTTATCACTATGAAAGCACTTATATGGCACGATGAAACTATGGGTGCTGATTATCATATCGAAGACATTCCTGCAGATTTGCTTGAAGAAGCCAAAGAGTGGCGCGAGAAAATGCTTGAAGCTGCAGCAGAATGTGATGATAATTTGATGGAGAAGTTTTTTGATAATCCAGAATCTATTACAAATGAGGAGTTGATTGCGGCAATACGTAAAGGAACTCTTGCAATGGAAATTAATCCAATAATGTGTGGTTCGTCATTTAAAAACAAAGGTGTTCAAGTTCTTTTGGATGCTGTATGTGCATATTTGCCAAGCCCACTAGACGCTGAAGCTGTTGAAGGTATAGATCCTAACGATTCAACCAAAGTGTTGTATCGCAAGCCCGATCCCGAGGAGCCAATGAGTGCACTAGCTTTTAAGATTGCAACCGACCCATATGTTGGTCGCTTGTGCTTCTTTAGAGTTTATTCTGGTGTTCTTCCAGCTGGATCGTATGTATATAACCCACGATCGGGTAAAAAAGAGAGAATTTCTCGTATATTCCAAATGCACTCTAATAAGCAAAATCCAAAAGAATTTATTGGATGTGGTGATATTGGTGCAGGTGTTGGATTTAAAGATATTCGTACTGGTGATACACTATGTGACGAAAATAATCCAATTATATTGGAGTCGATGGATTTTCCAGCCCCAGTTATTGGAATTGCTGTTGAACCTAAAACTCAAAAAGATTTAGATAAACTTTCAGCCGGACTAGCTAAGCTTGCCGAAGAAGACCCAACATTTACAGTTAAAACCGACGATGATACAGGTCAAACTATAATTTCAGGTATGGGTGAACTTCACTTAGAGGTTATTATCGACCGTCTCAGACGCGAGTTTAAAGTAGAAGCAAATCAAGGTCGTCCGCAAGTTACATATAAGGAGGCTATTTCAAAACCTGTTGAGCTTCGCGAAACTTATAAGAAACAAACTGGTGGACGTGGTAAGTTTGCCGATATGATTGTTCGCATAGAGCCTGCTGACAAAGAATTTGAAGGACATTTACAGTTTATAGACCAAGTAAAAGGTGGAAATATTCCAAGAGAATACATACCATCTATACAAAAAGGTTTTGAACGCGCTATGAAAACTGGTGTGTTGGCTGGATATGAAATCGATAAGATGAAGGTAACTGTATTGGATGGTTCGTACCACCCAGTAGACTCTGATCAGCTTTCTTTTGAGGTTTGTGCAATTCAAGCATTCAGAAGTGCTGCAGAAAAAGCAGGACCAGTACTTATGGAGCCTATTATGAATGTTGAAGTAGTAACTCCTGAAGAAAATATGGGAGATATAATCTCTGACTTAAATAAACGTCGAGGACAGATTGAAGGCATGGAGTCGAACCGTTCTGGTGCGCGCATTGTAAAAGCAATGGTGCCACTTGCAGAAATGTTTGGGTATGTTACTTCTTTACGCACTATCGCATCGGGTCGTGCAACTTCGACAATGACTTTCTCTCACTTTGAGGTGGTTTCTGCTTCTATTGCTAAAGATGTTTTAGCAGAAGTTTCGGGACGTGTAGATTTGATTAAATAATATAAAAATTTTATGAGCCAAAAAATCAGAATTAAACTGAAATCTTACGATTATAGCTTGGTTGACAAATCAGCAGAGAAAATCGTAAAGACTGTAAAAGCAACGGGTGCAGTTGTAAGTGGTCCAATTCCACTACCTACTCACAAAAGAATTTTCACAGTGAATCGTTCAACATTTGTAAACAAGAAGTCGCGCGAACAATTTCAATTGTCGTCATTTAAGCGCCTCATCGATATTTACAGTTCTACAGCCAAAACTGTAGATGCACTTATGAAGCTAGAGTTGCCAAGTGGTGTTGAAGTAGAAATTAAAGTATAAACTCGTTTGTTGCAGCAAGCAATATATAAAATACATAGTGGTTTTATAAGAGTTTTTTAGATACAATTATTAATAACTATGCTTCTATAAAATATAGAAGTAAAAACAAAAACAGAGAAATGCCAGGATTAATTGGAAAGAAAATCGGAATGACATCCGTTTTCAGTGCCGATGGAAAAAATATTCCATGCACTGTTATTGAAGTAGGTCCTTGCGTTGTTACTCAAATTAAAACAGCTGAGACTGATGGATACGACTCCATTCAGGTAGGTTTTGAGGAGAAGAAAGAAAAACATTCTACTCAACCCGAACTTGGTCATTTTAAAAAATCAGGAGTAGCACCGATGAGACACTTGGCCGAGTTCAAAGGTTTTGGAGATCAATTTAAATTGGGAGAAGAAATTACAGTTGACATCTTTAGTGATACAATGTTTGTCGACGTAGTGGGAGTTTCTAAAGGTAAAGGTTTCCAGGGTATTGTAAAGCGCCACAAATTTAGAGGTATGACTGGTTCGCATGGTGAGAAACACCAAATGAGACATGGAGGCTCTATTGGAGCAGCTTCTTATCCAGCCAAAGTGTTTAAAGGAACTAAAATGGGAGGACAAATGGGTAATGAACGAGTAACCGTTCAGAATCTACAAGTTGTTAAAGTGATTCCAGAACATAATCTTTTATTACTGAAAGGTTCTGTACCTGGAGGAAAAGGTTCAATATTACATATAGAAAAATAAAAATGGAATTAAATATACATAACATAAAAGGCGAAATAACAGATAGAAAGGTTACGCTAAATGATTCCATTTTTGGAATAGAACCCAACGAACATGTTATTTGGTTAGATGTAAAACATTACAGAGCCAACCAACGCCAAGGGACGCACAAAACAAAGCAGCGTAACGAAGTAAAAGGTAGTACACGCAAAATTATCCGTCAAAAGGGTAGTGGAGGTGCACGTAGAGGTGATATTAAATCTCCATTGTTAGTAGGTGGTGGTCGAGCATTTGGTCCAAAACCAAAAGACTATGGATTTAAATTAAACAAAAAAGAGAAAGCTTTGGCTCGCAAATCAGCTTTTTCTATTAAAGCTAAAAACGATGCTATACTTGTAATTGAAGATTTCGAATTGGAAACTCCAAAAACAAAAAGCATGGTAGAAATGGCTAATAACTTGAAGCTTGCAAATAAAAAATTGCTTTTGGTTTTACCAAACCAGAATAAAAACGTATATTTGTCAGCCCGAAATTTAAATAATGTAGAAATTATAACGGCTTCTGATTTAAACACATACAAAATTTTGGATTGCGCGAGTTTAGTACTCACGGAGTCTTCTATTGCCGTTATTAATGAAACATTCAAAGTAGGAGGAGAAGGATAATGGGAATTATTATTAAGCCAATTTTTACAGAAAAGCAAACCGAAATGACCGACAAGTTCGAGAATCGTTACGGGTTTATTGTTGTGCCAAGTGCAAACAAGGTTGAGATAAAGAAAGCAATAGAAGAGCTGTACGATGTTCATGTAGAGCGCGTTAACACTATGAGATATAGCGGTAAAATTCAAAGAAGATACACCAAATCGGGTGTAGTTCAAGGAAGAACACCGTCTTTCAAGAAAGCTATTGTGACCCTTAGAGAAGGAGAGTCAATTGATTTATACAGTAATATATAATATATAATGGCAATACGTAAATTTAAGCCCTCAACGCCGGGGCAGAGACATAAAATTATCGGTTCATTTGGCAATATCACTACCAATGTACCGGAGAAATCTCTTGTTGTAGGTAAAAGTGCATCTGGAGGACGTAATAGTCGTGGTAAAATGACTGTTCGTTATCTAGGTGGTGGTCATAAAAGACGCTACAGAATTATCGATTTCAAGAGAAGAAAAGATGGAATTCCTGCTGTTGTTAAAACAATAGAGTATGATCCAAATCGTTCTGCTAGAATTGCTTTGCTATTCTATGCCGACGGAGCAAAAGCATATATGCTAGCGCCCAATGGATTAAAAGTAGGAGACACAGTGATGTCAGGAGCTGATGCAGCACCTGAAGTGGGAAATGCATTGCCCTTGTCTAAAATACCTGTTGGTACGGTAATTCATAATATTGAGTTGCGTCCAGGTCAAGGAGCAAAAATGGTGCGTTCTGCAGGTTCTTTTGCACAGCTTACATCGCGTGAAGGTTCTTATGCCATCATCAAGATGCCTTCGGGAGAAATTCGTAAAATACTTGCTTCATGTAAAGCAACTATCGGCAGTGTAGGTAACTCGGACCATATTTTAGAGAGATCAGGAAAAGCCGGTCGTTCAAGATGGCTGGGTCGTCGTCCTCATAACCGTGGGGTTACAAAAAACCCAGTGGATCACCCAATGGGTGGTGGAGAAGGACGTGCATCTGGAGGTCATCCAAGATCACCAAGTGGCTTGTATTCTAAAGGATTGAAAACAAGAGCTCCTAAAAAACACTCTTCGAAGTACATTGTAGAACGAAGAAAAAAGAAATAATCTGATTAATTATAAGAATTATGAGTAGATCATTAAAAAAAGGTCCGTTTATCGACGTTAAATTAGATAAGAAGATTTCTGCTATGAATGAAAGCGGTAAGAAAACCGTTATTAAAACATGGTCAAGATCTTCTATGATTTCTCCAGATTTTGTTGGTCACACCATAGCTGTACATAATGGAAATAAATTTATTCCAGTATATATAACTGAAAATATGGTTGGACATAAACTTGGTGAATTTTCTGCAACTCGCACATATCGTGGACACGCTGGAGCGAGAAAGAGATAAAACGGAGCACATATTAAAATATAAAGAAAGTTAAAGACATGAGTGCTAGAAAAAGAATATCAGCCGAAAAGAGAAAAGAAGCTCGTAAAGAGGTATCTTTGGCTATTTTAAGAAATGTTCCTACATCACCTCGAAAAATGCGTTACGTAGTTGACCTAGTTCGTGGAATGGAAGTGTTTAAAGCATTAGGTGTATTGAAATACTCTAATAAGGAAGCTGCTGCAAGAGTTGAAAAACTATTGTTATCTGCAATTTCCAATTGGGAACAAAAAAATGAACGTAAAGCCGAAACAGGAGAATTATATATTAAAACTATATCGGTGGATGGAGGCTCGATGCTAAAGAGACTTCGTCCAGCACCACAAGGACGGGGACACAGAATTAGAAAGCGTTCCAATCACGTTACATTGGTGGTAGATACAATAAATTCAGAAAAAAATAATTAAGCCAATGGGACAAAAAATAAATCCGATATCAAATCGTTTAGGCATCATTAGAGGTTGGGATTCCAACTGGTATGGTGGTAGTGACTATGGTGACACATTGCTTGAAGATAGTGAGTTGAGAAAGTACATAAACGCTCGACTAGCTAAAGCAAGTGTATCTAGAATTATTATTGAAAGAACATTGAAGCTTGTTACTATCACTATTTGTACTGCTCGCCCCGGAATGATTATCGGGAAAGGCGGAGCAGAAGTTGATAAGCTGAAAGAAGAACTTAAAAAAATAACAGACAGAGAGATTCAGATCAATATTTTTGAAATAAAGAAAGCTGAACTTGATGCTGTACTTGTAGCTAATAATGTAGCACGTCAAATTGAAGGTAATATTGCCTATCGTCGTGCTGTTAAAATGGCAATTGCTTCTACTATGAGAATGGGAGCTGAAGGTATTAAAATTCAAGTATCTGGTCGTTTGAACGGTGCCGAGATGGCTCGTTCTGAGATGTATAAAGAAGGAAGAACTCCTTTGCATACATTCCGTGCAGATATAGATTATGCCTTGGCAGAAGCACATACAAAAGTTGGACTTATTGGAGTAAAGGTTTGGATTTGTCGTGGAGAAATCTATGGTAAAGTTGATTTAGCTCCATCTTTTGCATCACAAAAAGATACTCGTGGCCGTAGAGGTGGACGCAGAAGTGATGATAGAAGAGGACAACGTAGAAGCAGAAGATAATAAAATATAAAGCTTTAGATTAAATAAAATGTTACAACCGAAGAAAACAAAATTCAGAAGACAGCAGAAAGGTCGCATGAAAGGAAATGCTCAGCGAGGCAACCAGTTGGCTTTTGGTTCATTTGGAATAAAATCATTGCAATCTAAATGGATTACCGGTTCTCAGCTAGAGGCAGCGCGTGTTGCTGTTACTCGCTATATGGAGCGTCAGGGACAAGTTTGGGTTCGTGTTTTTCCAGATAAACCAATTACTAAAAAACCAGCAGAGGTTCGTATGGGTAAGGGAAAAGGTGCACCTGAAGGATTTGTTGCGCCAGTAACACCCGGAAGAATTCTATTTGAAATTGAGGGTGTGTCTTTAGAAGTAGCTAGAGAAGCATTGCGCTTGGCTGCCCAAAAACTACCCGTAACTACTTCATTTGTAGTTAGGAGGGATTATAGCGAAACTCGTAATCAAAAATAAGAAATGAAGTTACAAGAAATAAGAGAATTATCTGACAAGGATTTAAAAGAGATGTTAGATGCTGAGAAACTGTCGTTAAATCAATTGGTTATTAGTCATAGCATTACTCCACTTGATAATCCGATCATCTTAAAAGATAAAAGAAAAGGTATTGCACGTATCAATACAGAAATTCGTGCAAGAGAAATCAACAAAGCATAAACCAATAATGGAAACGAGAAATTTAAGAAAAGAGAGAGTGGGGGTCGTTTTCAGTAATAAGATGGACAAGTCTATCACAGTTGCTGTAAAATGGAAAGAAAAACACCCTATATACGGGAAGTTCGTTA
>DUVZ01000034.1 GCA_012840785.1 Bacteroidales bacterium | reverse complement strand
TGTGCTCCCAATCGAGCGCCAACTCCACGAATGTATATTGGGGTAGATACTTTTGATCCGTAGTTGGGAATAAAAAAGTTTGGAACCATGCCACTCATCGATGTTAGCGATTGCACTTGTCTGCTTTCCAACATCCGGGGCGATAGTATAGATATAGCAGTAGGCATTCGTTTGAGTGTATTGGTCTCCTTTACAGAGCTTGTAACAACAAATTCATCCAAGTTGAGTGTTCTGATAGTATCATTGTCTTTCTCATCACTGTCAACGGGGTCGAAACTGATAGAGAAACCATAAACGATATTTAATGTAACTAGAAAAAGTAATAAAATTCTTTTCATCGCCTTCTTTTTATAATGTGTTTTTTAAATTATATATGCAAAGTAACAGTTAAATCTGGTGCGCATCAATCACTACATATAGTGATTTTTTTCTTTAATTGAACTATCCTATTGGTTTACAGTTGCAGTAGCAATCTTTATTGATGTAACTGGCATCGATAAAGTGTTTTGGAAGGATAGTTGTCCTTGCATTTTATGATTTAGTGAACCTAAAAATCATTAATTTTGTAGTTTATCTAACTATTCACCCTAAATGGGTGTTTAATAGGTATTGTTTAATAATTGAAATAGTGTGAATATTATAATGGCTGTAAAATCAGAGTTTTGGGACAAGAGATACTCCGTGAGCGAGTATGTATATGGCGAGCATCCAAACAGTTACCTTAAAGAGCAATTGCAAGCACTGCCTGTTGGCTCTATTCTATTGGCAGGCGAAGGAGAGGGACGCAATGGTGTGTATGCTGCAAAATTGGGTTGGAAGGTATCGGCATACGATTTAAGTGTGGAGGGGAAGATGAAAGCAGAGCGACTTGCACGCAAACACAATGTGGAGATAGATTATCATGTGGGCGAGTTGCATGAGTTGGATTATACAACTGAGCAATTTGATGTGATAGCATTGATATTTACCCATTTCCCTTCGAAGAGTAGAGAGGCTATACATAAAGAACTTGCCCATCATCTACGCCCTGGTGGCACTATAATTATGGAGGTTTTTAGCAAGAAACAGCTCGCTTATCAGGTGAAAGGAGATAGTGGTGGAGGACCCAAAAGCATTGATATGCTATACAGCATTGAGGATATTCGGTCTGATTTTGAAAACTTCGATGTAATAGAGCTACAAGAAACTGAGAAGCATTTAAACGAAGGGCACCATCACAATGGTTTAAGCGCTGTGATACGGTTTGTGGGCAAGAAACCCCAATAGTGCTATTGTTGAACCTCCTATCATTTGTTTTGTTATATTATAGAGGGTGTAGTATGTTTGCACCCTTGAAATAAAACTAATACCAATTTTGATATAAAAGTATAAAACGAAAATGAAGAAAATATTATTAATAGTAGATCTGCAAAACGATTTTTGTCCGGGTGGCTCATTAGCAATTAAAGAAGGAAACGAAATTGTGCCTGTTATAAACGGACTAATGGATAAAATGGATGTAGTGATTGCCACACAAGATTGGCACCCAGAAGGTTCTACTCACTTTGAGAAATGGCCTGTGCATTGTGTTGCCAATACTACTGGATCTGAATTAAACCCTCGTTTAGATGCAGATAAAATAGATCAAATTGTGTTGAAAGGCACCGGACACGACGATCCGGGCTATTCTGCTTTTGATGCTACAAACATATCGCTTGAAGCGTATTTGAAGGAACAGAATGTTGGCTCGCTATATGTAGTGGGCTTGGCAACAGACTATTGTGTAAGGGCGTCGGCTCTTGATGCTTGCAAAATGGGCATTCACACATATGTAGTTACAGATGCTATAGCTGCCGTAGATTTAGAAGAAGGCGATGGCAAAAAAGCTCTAGATGAAATGTACAAAGCGGGTTGTTTGTTTGTCGAATCTAAAGATATTTAAAAAAAACAGTAATCCAGATGAGATTTATAATAGGCTCATCTGGATTTCTTTATTTGCCAAATTGTAGTGCTTCTGTTGGCTGCACACCTATACCGGGAGCGTCGCTTGCTATAATTTTGCCATGTTGAAGGGTTGCACCCTCAAAACAATCATTGGCTATCAGTAGCGCTCCGTCCAAATCGGCAAAGTCTAGATCTGCTGACAGTTGAGCCGCTGCAGATATAGCACACGATGTTTCTGTCATGCAGCCAATCATCACTTTCATACCCAATTTTTGAGCCAATTTGCGCATTTTCCATGCTTCGTGCATGCCAGTGCATTTCATTAGCTTTATGTTGATGCCAGAAAAAACTCCTTTCATCTTTTCGATGTCTTGCAGTCGTTGCAACGACTCGTCGGCAAAAATAGGCAGCGGACTATGCTCTGTGAGCCAAGCAATACTGTCGTAATCGTATTTGGGCATGGGTTGCTCTATCATCACAACACCTTGCTCTTTCAACCACCATATCATATCTAGGGCTTCGTGCTTATCTTTCCACCCCTGATTGGCATCGACAGCCAAGGGTAGGTGGGTAATAGAGCGGATGGTTTCAATCATACGTTTGTCGTGGTCTCCACCCACTTTTATTTTCAATATATTAAAATTGTCCATTGCCTGGCGTGTCTTTTCGCGCACCATCTCATCAGTGTCTATGCCAATAGTGAAGGTGGTATCCGGAGATTTGTGTTTATCCAATCCCCATATTCTATGCCACGGAGCATCCATTATTTTGCCAGCCAAATCGTGCAACGCTATGTCTACAGAGGCTTTTGCAGCAGTGTTGTTTG
>DUVZ01000033.1 GCA_012840785.1 Bacteroidales bacterium | reverse complement strand
TGCGCACGAACTGCCTCTTGCGATGTTCCTGTCATAGGAGGCATATCGCCATGCACGCTTCTCACTTGATTAATAAGTGGAATAGCTTCTGCTGTTTGCCCCTGCTCGTTCAAAACCTCCGCCTTCATAAGCAACACATTTGAATAACGCATCAGAGGAATATTAATTGCACATCTATTGTTATTCAATCCTTCCAAATCTGCTGGCATAAATTTACGGAATGCAGGACGATTATAAGCATTACCATCAGCATCTTTAAACCAATCATCATAGTTATATCCATAAACACGTCCATTGCCATCATTATAGTAATCCGATTGGAAAAATATTGTTTCGTAGGTACGAGAGTCGTACCGTCCGGTTGTTGCAATCGCGCCCTCTTTTAAATAGGCTTCCATCAACTTATCGCTAGGCAGAATCTCGTCCCATCCTCTAAGTTCCGACACGCCTATCCAACGATGCATTTGTGTGCGATAGTCTGCACCATTTGCAGAGCTCATAGATGTTTGCAATTCAAAAATAGACTCTTCACTATTTTTATTGCTTCCGTCAAACATACTCGAAAAATCTTTTACTAGCTCATATCCCTTTACTTGGTTAAGTGCAGAAAGCGCTAAGGCTAAAAACTCTGCTTTCCTTGCTGGCTCTTCATACGCACGAGTCAAATAGGCAAAACCTAAATAAGCATATGCTGCACCTTTAGTTGCACGACCAAGATTATCTGAATCGTAAGAAGCGGGAAGTGCTGTAGCTATCTTCAAGTCTTCAATTATAAAATCCCAGGCTGCAACTCGTGAAGATAAAGGTCTATTCAAGTCTGCCTGATTTGTAATATACTTATCACCAATGATGATCTCTTCAAAATTCAATATCAACTTAAAATGGTAGTAAGCACGAAGAAAGTGGGCTTCATGTACAATCTGAGTGCGAATAGATGTATTTATATTCTCATCTGGAATTTGGGCAACTTTCTCAATTACTTGATTTGAGAAACTAATTCCTTTATAATTATTCCACCAGTAACTACTTACTTGCGAGTTACCATTAGTATAAGTAAAGTTGTATAGCTCAACCCAGTTAGGATAATTACGAGCATCATTTCCCATTTCTACAATATCTTCGCGGTATGCCTCAACAGGCCACTTTATTTCTGCAAAGTCCCAAGTACCTATATAGTACTCCAATTGCGAATATGCAGCAGCAACACCTGCTTGTGCATCGCTTTCGCCTCTCCAAAAAGTTTCCGAGGTCAGTTGATCAGGCGACTCAACCGATAAAAAATCATCACATGAGCTAAATGATAGCGCCATGAGCATAAGAACGGATATATATATATATTTCTTCATATTCAAATAGGTTTTTATTAAAATGATAATTGTGCTCCAATCGATAAGGTGCGAGTGAAAGGATAAATTAGATTATCGATACCAGAATTTAAAACGCTAGCTCGTGAAAACTCTGGGTCTATGCCTTTGTAATCTGTGATTGTGAATAAGTTCTCACCACTTACATAGAAACGTAAATTGCTGAGGTACACTTTTTCAAGAAGTCCTTTTGGTAAAGAATATCCTAGTTGTAACTGACGCAAACGAATAAAATCACCTTTTTCTAGAAATCTATCGGACTCTTTCAAGTTCCCATTCGGATCGTTATAGATAGCACGTGGCACATTGGTGTTTGTATTAGTTGGAGTCCAAGAATCTAGTGAAGAGGCCAAGAAATTCGAGCCAGAGTTCATTCCCTCATAAAAATACTTGTTTCCGTTATAAAGTTTGTGTCCCCAAGCACTTCCAATTACTGCCGAAAGATCAAAGCCGTTATAATCGAGCGAGAGATTGAAGTTTACCTCCAAAGTTGGAATTCCTGATCCACAATACTCTTTATCATCATCATTAATTACTCCATCACCATTTGTGTCTACAAATTTCAAGTCACCAGCATCGGCATATGGTTGATATTTTACACCATCAGCATTTACATATCCACTAGCTTCTTCGTTGCTTTGGAAAATACCCGCTGTTTTATACAAGTAGAAAGCGCCAATTGGTCTTCCCACGCGTGTTTGTGTAGGGAAATGCTCAGTACCATACTTCAATCCTTCACCATACAACACCTGTCCTTCGTCGGCCAGTGAAGTTACTTCATTTTTAATTGTACTTAAGTTCATACCTATATTAAAACCAAAGTCACCTCTTCTCTCTCTCCAGTTAATTTCAAATTCGAATCCTGAATTGCGAATCTCTCCCACATTCAAAATCGGATTTACTAATCCTGCAGATGGAGGAAGTGCTTTCGTAATCAACAAGTCTTCGGTTTGATTATAATAGTAGTTTACCGAACCCGTCAATTTGCTATTAAGCAAACTATAGTCTACTCCAAAGTTCTTAGTATCGGTTGTCTCCCATTTCAACGAACGATTTTCAAGTCCACGAGCTATACTACCAGCCCATGCATTTTCCCCATTACCTTTTACATACCCTTGGTACTTTGTATTGTATGTACTTATCAATGCTTGAAAGTCATAATAGCCTAGTGCATTCTCATTACCAAGACGCCCCCAACTACCCCTTATCTTCAAATCGTCAATAATTCCAGTTTCTGGAAAGAAATCCTCTTGTGTAATTCTCCATCCAAGAGCAACAGAAGGGAAATCTCCCCAACGATTGTCAACACCAAACTTCGAAGAACCATCTCTTCTCATAGTAGCTTGCAGAAGATATCTGTTGTCGTAATTATAATTTAAGCGCCCAAAAAATGAAGCCCTGTTATATTTCCATCTAGATCCGCTACCATCAAAAGTTCCACCAGTACCAGCATCAATAGTCTCAAAGTTCGGATCAAGAAATCCACCCGGTATTTCGTTAATCACCAAATCGCCGTTTTCTACTTTATAAATAGTATTTTTCCCTTCTACACCAACAGAGTTCCAATTGTAGTTTCTTCTTGTGATAGATGTACCTACCATGGCATTAATGCTATGAACACCAAACTCTTTATCAAAACTCAACACATTGTCCCATACATTCTCTTGCCAATAACCTGAGGTCTCGCTATGGTATGTGTAATCGCGTTTCGACTTTTCATCAGCAATATATGGAGGTGTATGATAAGCCTGACGACTGTGCATGCCCCTATATGAATATGCTGTTTTAAGATTCAACCATTCTGTAAAGTTCATGCCAACCGAAATATTGCCCGTTGTATAGTATCTCTTATCAGTTGTTTTTTCATAGTGTTGGTCAGCAACCACATTTCTATTACTTGGCAAACCACTAAAATTAGTAAGCCCAAAACCATACTCCTCGCTCTCATCATATATAGGAACCAGAGGAGAAATCATATACACCTCTTTTATCTGATATTCTGGCTGTTTACTATCCGTTATTTTAAGGGATAAGTTTGCATCTACATCAAAAATGTATTTCTTTGCCGATACTTTCATACGCGCATTATCTTGCACGAAGTTATTTCCAATAAAAATTCCTTTATCGTCGGCATGGTTATACGAAATAGAATAAAGCGCATTCTCGCTTCCGCCTCTCACACTCAACATATAATTCTGAGATAAACCAGTGCGTAACACTGCATCTTGCCAGTCTGTGTCAACACCTGTATCTCTGGTAACATACTCTGGAAGAGCAGTCAAACTGTTTTGCCATGCTCCACTTCCACTAGGATCGTAAATATCTTTATGACCCTCTACGTGTCCGTTCCAGTTCTCAAACATTTCTCTATGTTTAGTCTTGTACTGCTCAGCATTCAAAAGCTTTAACTGCTTCGATACATCCACCATACTTATATAAGTACTAAAATCAACTTTTGTTTCGCCCTTCTTTCCACTTTTTGTGGTTATAATAATAACTCCATTGGCTGCAACCGAACCATAAATAGCCGCAGCAGCACCATCTTTCAACACCTCCATAGAAGAGATATCTTGCGGATTAACATTTTCGATATCGCCCGGAAACCCATCAATAATATAAAGAGGTTGATTATCACCAAATGTCTTCACGCCACGAATCTTTACTTGCACTCCTGCACCAGCATTACCTCCAGATTTCATGATATTTACACCTGCTATTTTTCCTTGCAATGCCTCGGCTGGATTAGTAGTGGTACGCTTAGAGAGTTCTTCTACATCTACTGATGAAATAGCACCTGTCATATCACTTTTTTTAAGCGTACCGTACCCCACAACCACTACTTCATCTAGCATTTCAACATCTTCTTCCAATACAATCTCTAGTGATTGTCTACCATTCAATGCAATTTCTTGTGTTAGATAGCCTACATAAGATACTACAATAGTTGCATCTGTAGGAACAGTTATAGTAAAATTGCCGTCGTAATCTGTAACTACTCCATTGGTAGCGCCTTTTTCAATTACACTTGCTCCAATAACAGTTATATTTTCTGCATCCAAAACTGTTCCTTTTACTTGAACATTTTGTGCCAAACCACTAATGGGGGTCATAAGGAGTAAGCAGAAAAATAGTATCTGCACGACCCTACTTTTAAAACATTTGTTTATACTCATATCAACTCATTTAAAAATGTAAATAAAACTATTTATTATTTTTTTAACGAGACTAAAGTATTACCTTTTCAAATGTTTGCCAAGTAAAGTATCACTACAAACAATCTACAGCACCCATTATTTAACAGTTATTATCTCTACAACACAAAAACCTTACTGCTGACAATCAGCAGTATAGACAAATAACAATGTCTACATTTGACATGACAAAATAGAATGAGTGAAAAAATGAGTTAAATGCTTTGGAGGTATTCGGAAAGACTGTCGTTGGATGATAAGTTGAGCGATTTGCGCAAACGGTAACGATTCATATTAATGGTTTTTGGGCTTCGCCCAGTGAGAAGCGATATCTCTTTTGTAGACAAATTGATGCACAGCTGTAGGGATAAGTCCTTTTGACCATCGGTAAGGTCGGGGTGCTTTTTAGTTAACCGCTCCAAAAACTTTTGATTATGCTCCTCAACACTCATCAAAACACTGCTGTTGTCGACATCCGAACTCTGATATTGAGCAATAAATAGATTAATCTTCTTTAGGTGGG